>CAIXTT010000067.1 GCA_903922455.1 uncultured Bacteroidota bacterium
GAGGTTTGGCACCTCGATGTCGGCTCGTCACATCCTGGGGCTGGAGAAGGTCCCAAGGGTTCGGCTGTTCGCCGATTAAAGTGGCACGCGAGCTGGGTTCAGAACGTCGTGAGACAGTTCGGTCCCTATCTGTTGTGGGCGCTAGAAATTTGAGAGGGCCTGACTCTAGTACGAGAGGACCGAGTCGGACGAACCTCTAGTGTACCTGTTGTGGCGCCAGCTGCAGCGCAGGGTAGCTACGTTCGGTTAAGATAAGCGCTGAAAGCATCTAAGCACGAAACTTGCCTCAAGATGAGATTTCTTTATAAGGGTCGTTAAAGACTATAACGTTGATAGGCTATAGATGTAAAGTCAGTAATGACAAAGTCGAGTAGTACTAATTACCCGTAGACTTTCAGTATACAAGCTCTGTATATAGTTAAAATAAGTGTATTTTCTTTCAATCCCTGTCTTTCATCATAGTTCGATGAAAAAAATTGGTATATAACCTTAAGAAATTATGGTGACTATAGCGATGGTGTCCACCTCTTCCCATTCCGAACAGAGAAGTTAAGCCCATTTGCGCAAATGGTACTGGAGTAACATCTGGGAGAGTATGTCGTTGCCATATCATAGAAATGCCCCGCTAGTCGGGGCATTTTCTTTTTATACCTGTCCCATTTTTTTATGGTCTGATGAAGGTGATTTGTATGGGTGCTGTGTTTTAATTCTTCCCAGTATTCTTTTTTACTCACTCATTCCGATTTTGAACTCCTGTTATTATATCGTAGTCTCTGTTATTTTCGTTTTCTTTGAGGTGAAATTTAGAATGAGAAAAATCCGTTTCATAATCCCGTTTTTGTTTGTTTTAATTGGCTTTCCAATTTGGAGCAACGCTTCTGCACAACCAGACTCAACTAAAACAGCAGGTTCTTCTTCAACACTAAATGCTATTAAAAATCAATATTCATCTAAAACGTTTTGGGATTCTCTACCCGCAGGCTTTCTAAACGATAAGTTCGCATTAATCGCCTTAAAAGGAAGTCCATTTCTCTACGATAGAATAATGAGCCCTTTTCAATTTGATTCTTTGCCCATTTCCACAGCAGGCGATTTTCGTTTTGGAATGAATGCATATCGTCAGTATCTAAATATTCCTTCGCTCATTCTTCCGCTAGACACCCATCTTGCACTTTCTCAATTGAGAATCGTTCTCGGATCTAAAAGAGAACAATTGATTATGCTCGACCATCATCAACGTATTTCTAAACGAATGACAGGTTCTGTATCTTATAATAATATTGTTTCGCCTGGATTTTTATTGAATAGTATTTCCCGATATAGAAGATTGAATTTGAATTTAAATTTCAAAGCTAAAAAGATGAATTCGTCGCTATCTGCCGGTTTTTTGAAAATTAAAGCAGATGAGAATGGTGGGGTTAAACCGGATCAAATGGTGGATGGACTTTCAAAATCCGACTATGAACAATTAGCCACTTTCCTGCCTGATGATAATCGTGAAATTCGAAGATCTTTTGTTGAATTGAAAAATGAAGTGATGATTTTTCAAAGTGGAATTGAAGTCGACTCAACAACCATTTTGAAGTTGAATGTGTATGGTAATGTATCTTATTTTAAATTTGGAAGTGTCTATAATGGCCTATCTGATTCATTGTATTATTCCAATGAATTTTTAAATGCAGATGTAACGAAGGATACTGCTGGGTACCATTATTATTCTTTTCATCCTGGAATTTCTTTTTCAATGGACAATGAAAAGCTGCATGGATTTGTGAAAGCAGGATGGAGTAAATATTTGCTATCAACAAGAATAGATTCTGTGGAAGCTTCAAGCGAATTTAGTTCGGCGAATTTGTTTGCAGCACTATCTGCTCGCAATTGGAGCTTGGATGTTAAGTTGGATCGAGTGATGAGTAATTTTGTTGCAGATGGTGACGTCTCTATTTTGACAAATGCTTCTTATCACTTTAATAATGATATTTTTTCGAGCGTAAATATTGCAGGTGGACTTGCTGAATTAGCACCAGAAGCTACTTCTTTATTTTTTGTGTCGAATCATTTTATTTGGAGTAATAGTTTTGAAAAGGAAAAGTTTACATGGGTGAAACCATCCATTGGATTTTTAAATGATTGGTTGGTTTTTTATTCGCAAATGACACAAGTAAATAATTATGTTTACTTTAATGATGAAGCACTTCCTCAACAACGAAATGAAACGGTTGAAATATTGTTTGCAGGATTGAAAGCAGATATAGTAATCCGTCATTGGCGATTAATGGGTGATTTTAGAACTATGAATTCAACCAAAGGATATGTTCGACTTCCTGATTGGGGAGCTTATGCAAGGTTTTCTTACCGAGATCGTTTTTTTAAGAAAGCATTACTTGCCGAGTTTGGCGTATCAGTAGCCACTTCTGCAGAGTGGAAAGGTTATGCCTTTATGCCTGCTACAGGAGCTCTTTATTTGCAATCCAATCAACAGGTAGGAGGAAGTCCAAGCATGGATGTATTTATAAACGCAGATATCGGCAGAGCCACCTTAACGCTAATGCTACAAAGAATAAACAGTAAATGGTTTGGTGGTGAAAATTATGTTGCTCCAAGTTATCCCGCTCCACCCAATACATTAAAGTTTGGTGTGTTTTGGAAGTTGTATAATTGATTTTTTAATGTTTTTGATTTGGAGTTACTACGATTTATTTTTCTTAGCAATTCTTTCAACCAACTCAGCCAATCTTTTTGAATAACCACTTTCGTTATCATACCAGCCAACAATCTTTACCATTAATCCATCATTAAGTACAGAGGTAAGTTGTGAATCAAAAACACAACTGTGATCATTGCCGATGATATCAAAGGATACAATGGGATCTTCGGTGTATTCGATAATTCCTTTTAAAGCTCCATTGGCTGCATCTTGAAAGAGTTTATTTATCTCTTCTACACTTGCTCTTTTATTTACGATGCAGGTGATGTCAGTCATGGAACCATCAATAACTGGAACGCGAATTCCTGCTCCTCCAATTTTGCCGTTTAAGTGAGGAAATACATCGGAGATGGCTTTGGCAGCACCCGTAGTTGTTGGAATGATTGAGTTCGCAGCGGCACGCGCCCTGCGTAAGTCTTTGTGTGGTGCATCGTGTAGGTTTTGATCACCCGTGTAGGCATGAATGGTCGTGATGTAAGCTGCTTCAATTCCATAAGCTTGATCCAAAATTTCAATCATCGGTGCAGCATTATTGGTCGTGCAGGATGCATTGGAAATAATGGTTTCATCTCCAGTGATCAAGTTTTCATTTACTCCTAAAACAATAGTTTTTACATCGCCTTTTGCAGGTGCTGAAATAATAACAAATTTTGCTCCTGCCTGAATATGAAGAGACGCTTTTTCCGGTGTTGTAAAATGTCCGGTCGATTCTAAAACAACATCAATGTTTAACGATTTCCAAGGAAGTTGACTAGGATCTTTTTCTGCAAATACTGGAATGCTTTTCCCGTTAATTGAAATGGCTTTTTCTTCAGCAATGATTTCACCATTGAATTGACGGTGTACCGAATCGTATTTTAAAAGATGTGCAAGTGTCTTGGTATCCGTTAAATCATTGATGGCAACTAATTCAATGTTGGGGTGTTTTTCAAGTTTACGTAAAAAAGTTCTTCCTATTCTACCAAATCCATTTATAGCTAATCGTATCATGTGTTTTTATTTTTTAAGAGGTGTTAGGTGAATGCCTTATTTGAGTCAATTATTCAAAGATAGTGTTATTTATTTCTTTCAACCGTTTTGAAATGAGTGGTTTCTGTAGATGAGTTCCATTTAATTATTATATTAGCCGAACTAAATTAATGGAATTAGTTTTAACTTAATTTTTTATCTAAATATAGAATAAAATGAGAAAAAAATCAGGCCTTCAGCCATCCAAAGTGGATTCAAGTCATCAACAAATTTCTGAAGTTTCTGAATTACCAAATCCAGCATCAAGAAATGTTGAATTTCTTTTTTGGCTCTTAGCAGTGTGTGTAGTGGGAATTATTTTCCTCATTATTAAAATGTATAATATTCATCCATATATTGGCGATGAAGGGATCTATATTAGCCAAGGAAAATTAGTCGCAAACGGTCTCGTTCCTTATAAGGATTTTTCTTTGGCTCATCCTCCGGTTCAAACATTGTTTATTGCTTTTGTTTACCAATTGTTTGGCTATGACTTGTTTGTTTTTAGAATGATTCCCGCATTGTGGTCTCTTTTGGGTGGCGTATTAATAGCAGTTCTTGTTCGGAAAGAGTTGGGCATTTGGGCATCCATTTTTGCTATGTCTTTTTATATTTTAGCCTATGAGCCTTTGCGCGCTTCTATACATTTTACTGGGGTAAATATGACAATTGCATTGCTGATGGTAGCTTTTTTAACACAACGAAATAAGCAGTGGATAAGTTGTGCTGTTTTTTGTGTGCTGGCTGTTTTTACTCGCCTCTATGCATTACCTGCAGTATTGGCATTGTTGATTTTTACATGTTGGGAAAATAAAGAAAATGGAATTAAACTTTTTAAGTACGGCGCTGGAATGGGATTTCTAACTTTTGTAGCGATTGGCTTTTGGACAGGATTTTCTGCATTGATAAATAATGTTTTTTTGTTTCAATCTAACAAAACTTCAATGCAAGAAGATCAAGTTGATTTTATGCGTGATGCTGTTTTGTTTCATAATAGTATCCCATTTGCCCTCTTTCTTATTGGTACAATCACTTGGTTGATTTATTATTTTAAGAATAAATCAAATAATGATCAATTAGCGAGAAATAAGAAAGTAAAGGTCGGCGAAAAACTGAATTTATCATTAGTAGGGTTCTCCATTTTTACTGTTTTTTTTATATTGATGATTTTGTTAAATATGAGTAGGGTTTGGATGTATTATTATGTGTTGGCTTTTCCTTTTGCGGCTATCACGTCAGGATGGATGGTTTCCCAATGGATAGATTTCTTGAAAGGTAAAATCGTTAAAAATAAGTTGGATCATCATTTAAATAACTTAAGTGCAACTTGGGCTTCGGCGTCAATCTTTCTATTTGTAATATTCTATTTTGCTTCTTATAAATTGGAACATCGACTCGATTATTATAAAGAAGCAATGAGGAACCCTGCAAAGAAAACAGCTAGTTACACTTGGGTAGATGGGCGCGTACCAGAATTTATTAATCAAATAATGAAAAGTGTTTTTTGGGAAGATGTGAGAGTCGTAGGAGATAAATATTCTTCAGTTACCTATTATTTATGGCATTCTAGTAGAGTATTTGATATTGCGGATGAAATGGTGAATGAGGTTGCAAAAAGATGCACTCCTGCCGATAGTATTTTTGGCGACTCAGGAACGGTCCCGCTTTTATCATTAATGTCAAATCGTGGTATTGCTGGAAATTTTATTGATACCAACCTTGAGCAATTTAGATCGGGTAATATTGATGCAAAAGTTTTAGCGAATCAAATCAATAAACCAACCACGCGATTAATAATTTTAAGAGATAAATTTGGTGTTGCTACAATACCAGAGATACAAAGATTGGTTCAAATGAATTATAAAGAAGTAAAAGCCCTGCGTAGTAATACTGGATTTACACTTCGAGTTTTTGAAAGAATTTGATTGTAAATAAAAAAGGCAAGTTAATTGTTAAATAAAAAGTTTTAATTTAAAACATATGCTTTTCTGCATGGTAGGAAGAGCGAACTAACGGACCACTTTCTACATACTTGAATCCTTTCTCTAAACCGATCTTTTTATAGTTAGCAAAAACATCGGGATGAATGTATTCAGCTACGGGTAAATGAGAGCGAGTAGGTTGTAAGTATTGTCCTAAAGTTAAGATGTGAACTCCAGCTGCTAAAAGATCATCCATCGTTTCTAAAACTTCATGTTCCAATTCACCAAGCCCTAACATCACTCCTGATTTTGTTCTAATCCCAGCACTACTAATCATTTTTAAAACTTCCAAAGAACGATCGTACTTTGCTTGTATTCGCACTTGTCGGGTTAATCGACGAACCGTTTCTAAATTATGTGAAATGATTTCTGGTGCTTCGTCAATCACACGTTGTAAATTTTCCCATTTGCCTTGAAAGTCAGGTACGAGCGTTTCTAGCGTAGTAGTTGGACTATGTTCACGAATCGTACGAATTGTTTCCGCCCAAATAATCGATCCTCCATCTTTTAAATCATCTCGATCTACAGATGTGATCACACAATGTTTTACACCCATCAACTTCACAGATTGAGCTACACGCATGGGTTCGTCTAATTCCACTTCTTTAGGTCGACCAGTAGCAACTGCACAAAATGCGCAAGAACGAGTGCAAATATTTCCTAAAATCATAAAAGTAGCGGTTCCTGCTCCCCAGCATTCACCCATGTTAGGGCAATTGCCACTTGAGCAAATGGTATGGAGTTTATTTACCGTCACTAGCTCCCTTACCTTTCTGTACTCTTCTCCAATAGGCAGTTTTACTTTAAGCCATTCAGGTTTCTTAGCGCGCTCTTTAGTGGTAGGGGATGTATTTGTTTCGCTCATTAATTTGTTTTGGTTTTTACCATTTTCGTCCATACATTAACGTTAGGTAAAAAGATAAAAAAATTTGTTTGTTTTCCGTATAAGCCATAACGGGAATTTCCTTTGGATAGAAATCCGCAATAACTCCAACCTCTAATGCCTTCACGTCTTCAAAGAAAGGAGCATATTCGAAATTAACTCCTAATTTTAAGTATCCGCCTGGTCTAAAAAAAACTCGATCGATCCCTTCTGTAAAAGGAGCTCTGCCATAAATATTATCAACGTAATGCTCACTTGGATCATAGCGCTGAACACTTAAGTCAAATTGACCTAGTGTTCCTGTTGGTTCTAATATTTGCAGAAAGACCGGTTTTAAAACTCCCATGGATAGTCCTCCAGAATAAATTGCTCGGATCTCAACACCGTTTCGATCCCCTTTACTGAAGAATGTTCTTTGTCTACCTACACCCAATCGAACAATAGTGAAGTTATTGAGTTTTCCATAAACATAGGAGCGTGCGTTATCGAAACTCTGATTTACAGACTTTACCTCTTTCGGATGTTTCATACTCACATAATCCCCTTCTAACATCAACTTTTTATATCCTGTTAGATTGAATGATCTTCTAAATTGAATACCCCAGCCCGCACTGTGAAATAGAATCCCGGCAGTTGCTTCATGTTTCATCAAATAGGGTTTTTCCTCTACATACTCATTTGGATTAATTTGAGCCTTAGCCCCTCCAATGGTAAGTGTAAATAAAAATAACAGTTTTATTCTGAGAAATTTCATTCCTACAAATATACAATGATTTTATGCTTTCTATCTAACGATGGAATTTTAGCTTTATTTTTACAAGATGGCTACAATTAAAACAAAGTATGAGGGAAACCTGAGAACATTTTCAACCCACTTAGCTTCCGGGAATGAGATTATTACAGATGCTCCTATAGACAATCACGGAAAGGGAGAGGCGTTTTCTCCAACTGATTTGTTTTCAGCTGCTTTAGGTGCTTGTATGTTAACGGTCATGGGTATTGCTGCTAAAACCCACGAAATCGAGTTCAATAATGTGACCATGGATATCACCAAATTTATGGCCTTGGATCCACGTCGAATTGCTGAAATTTCTATTGAATTCTTTTTTAATGGAAAGGAATACAGCGATCATCAAAAATTAATTCTAGAAAGAACTGCTCGAACTTGCCCTGTTGCTATGAGCCTGCATCCGGATTTAAAGCAAACGATTGTTTTTAATTGGAAACAGTAGTGATATTACTACTTTGTTGAATTGAAAAATATTTAATTCAAATTAGTCAAATCTCAATACTTTAATAGGATGAATTCCTGAAATAATTTTAGCGGGAATGATCATCACTAATACCCCAGTCAATAATACAACTCCATTGATTAAAAGTATTCCACTTATAGTAAAGTTGATTGGGACTTGTGATAAGTAATAGTCTTCTTCAGGTAATGTGACCATTCCGGTTTTCAACTGCAAAATAGCAAGACTGCAAGCGATAATATTTCCAATAAACAATCCTTTTAATAAAATATAAAAGGCCACTGATCCAAAAACTCTACCTATAAATTTGTCATTGGCTCCAATGGATTTTAATATTCCAATTTCTTTAGTGTTTTCCATGATTAAAACCAATAAAGTAGAAATCATCGTGATGCCTGCTACCAAACAAATCAATCCAATGATGACAATAACATTTAAATTTTGCAACTCAAGCCAATTAAACAATTGAGGATATAGCTCCCTTGTGCTTTTGGTGTTTAATTTGTACCCTGCTTTTTTATATAATGCTTCATAAGTTGATTCTTCATGGTACCCTTCATTCGCAAATACTTCGTAACCGCCTACTTCATTGTTCTTCCAATTGTTTACTTGTTGTAATAATCGGATGTCGCAAAGCAGGTATAAATTATCAAACTCTTCACTTAATCCTGTATTGTAAATTCCTTCAACTTTTAACTTTCTTACTTTTCGATCTTCCTGAATAAAAAATACAAGAAATGAATCTCCGGTTTTTAATTTTAATTTGTTCGCTAAATTTTGAGAGAGTAGTACAGCGGTATTACTGGTGCTATCATTCAGTTTTGGAATTGAGCCATCAATTAGTTTTTCTTTAAAAAAAGTACGGTCAAATTGTTCATCGATCCCCTTCAAAACAACGCCTTGTATTTCCTCTTTGGTCTTTAATAAACCAGCTTTTAAAATAAAGGGCTGAATATGTCGGATGTCAGGGATTGATTTAATTTCCTGAATGCTTTTTTCATCCAGCTTTACAGGCGCTTCTTCAAATGAATCATTATTATTAAATGCACTAATTCGATAGTCGGCAACAAAACCTGTTACTTTTCTTGTAATTTCGTTTCTGAAACCAGTAACCACCATCACCGAAATTAGCATCGCCACAATACCTAAAATAATCCCGATTACAGCAATACGAATGACGGGTTTTGTTGTGGCACTCTGAATTCCTTCCGATCGGATCAGACGTTTTGCGTAAAAAGAGATGAGTTGGTAAGAGGACATGAGTGAATATGGCGACTAAGTTAAATTTAAATTACAATATGAGGATGTTAAAAAATCGAAAAGACAGTAAGTTTCTTGATTCAAGGCAGTTTGCTTTAAGGTTACGAGTCTTCACGATTGTATTTTTCTGTTTAGTGCTATCTTCTTGTACTGGCCAAGACCAAAGTAGGATTCGAAATAACAAACAGAAATTAGTCTTGGGCGCCGACCGAACCAATAAGTATTTGCCCCTTTTAAAAGGCAAGAAAGTTGGAATCATTGCTAATCCAACCTCTGTTGTAAACAGTGTTCATTTAGTAGATACCTTGTTGTCTTTACAGGTAGACATTCGATGTGTTTTTGCTCCGGAGCATGGATTTCGCGGCGAAGCGGAGGCTGGCGAAACAGTTGTCGCAGGAGTGGATAGTAAAACTGGTGTAAAAGTTTTTTCTTTATATGGTGATCATAAAAAACCAACTGCTGAAAGTTTAAAGGGGATCGAAATACTTGTTTTTGATATTCAAGATGTGGGAGCACGTTTTTATACGTACATCAATACCTTGCAATATGTGATGGAAGCGGCAGCAACATACAAGTTGCCATTAATTGTTTTAGATCGACCAAATCCACATGGCAATTATTTTGATGGGCCTATCTTAGATACAATAGAAAGATCATTCGTTGGATTGCAACAAATTCCAATTGTGCATGGACTAACCATCGGTGAGTATGCAAAAATGTTAAATGGGGAATTATGGTTAGATGATTCTCTTCAATGCAATTTGAAAGTGATTTCGATGTTGAATTGGGATAGAAATTGTATTTACAGCTTACCGATTCCTCCTTCTCCGAATTTACCTAACGATAGGGCTATCCGTCTTTATCCTTCTTTATGTTTGTTTGAAGGGACCAATGTGAGCTTAGGTCGTGGAACTGATCTGCCATTTCAATGTTATGGGTTTCCCAATAATCCAAATGGCAACTTCGAGTTTAATCCCCGTAGCATTCCAGGAAAAGCAAAACATCCACCCCTTGAGAATACTCTTTGTAAAGGGTATGATTTGTCAAAGTCAGACTTGCATCTTCCAAATAATAGAATTGAATTAAAGTGGTTGATAGACGCTTGGAATTCTTACGCTGATCGATCAAAATTCTTTTTGCCTTTTTTTGATAAGCTCGCAGGGAATCATATTCTAAAACAACAAATAAGTGCGGAGTGGTCTGAAGAGAAAATAAGAGCATCTTGGGAGATGGGATTGAAAAAGTATGCATTGATAAGATCGAAGTATTTAATGTATCCCTAAATAACAAAAGCCACAGGCTTGTCCTGCGGCTTTTGTTGAGCGATGTTTTAATTAAACTGTTACTTCACAGTAAATCTAAAGTGGCTTCTTTGTGTTCCTTTTTGTAGAACAAGTAAGTAAGCTCCCTTTGCATAAGTATTCACAGGTATTTCAGAAACATTGTCACCTAATTGAGCATATCGAACTTGCTGCATGATTTCTCTTCCTGACATATCGCATACTTTAACTTGGTAATCTGAATCATCATTTGAACTGAATGAAAAGTACAACATATCACTGGTTGGATTAGGGTATGCATTTAAGTTTGCATTGTTTCCATCAATGATTCTTGTACTGATATCGGTTGTAGTAAAGAGTGCAGGTGCCGACCAGTCTCCAGTGGTACCACCGCATTTCCCTTTTACCTCAATGTAGTATGTGCTATTCGGAATAAGTGCTCTGATTTGATAACTTCCGTTTTGAGAAGTTGCGTTGAATACAATGTTCCTAACTCCTCCGTTTGTAATATGAACTAATCGAATTCTGATAGTATCCATAGGACTTAAATTTGTCCAATAAACGGTTGCTGTTGATGCTGTAACTTGACCAACTGTAACAGCTCCAATGCTAGCACAAGTATCTCTCGTTGTAAAGTATTCAATTTGTGAATATGGACTTGCGTATCCATTACAATGAGTTCTAACTTGCCATTCATAAGTCGTATTTGGAATTAAGTTGGTCATGTTAGCAGAGGTAGGATTACTTATACCGCTGTGCTTTCTGTATTGATAAGTATTTCCACCTACAGGACGATATTTTACGATAATCGAATCTGCAGTGGTATTGTACCATGTTGCAGTTGCTCTTGAAGTACTGATATTTGATGTATTTAAATGTTGAGGTACAGATCCACAAAAGAATGGTGTGCCTAATGTTTTAAAATTGCTAATCATACTCACTTTGACGCCTGATGCACATACACTTTCAATGGTCCAGAAATAGTTGATTCCAGGTTGCAAATTATTAATTCTGCAAGTAGAAACGTTTCCTGCTAATTCTTTTGTAAGAACAGTTCCTGTGCCATTTGACCAATAGCGCAAAATGAATTTTTCTGCGGTAATTGATGGGTTCCATCCTAACATAGCAGTCGTGTCACTGAGATAATATGCAGTAAGCATATTGGGTCGCGTACAAGTACTAGATAAGACATTTTGTGACTGTAATGATGTAGCACCAGAAGTACAGCCAAAAGCATTGGTTGCTGTTACACTTACAAGTTGTGCCGTAGTTAAATTAACGCTCGATGTTGTTGAACCTGTTGACCAATTATAAGTTACCGCCGAAGGTTCAAATGCATTTAATTGGAACGCAGTGTTTGGGAAGTAGGTAATGGAGATCCATGGATTCATCGGTGTTGGTAAAACTTTAACGGTAATAGAATCCTTGCTTGTTACCATTCCGCTACTGTTTCTTGAATACACAAAGTAAGTTCCTGCTTGATTTACGGTAATGGTTGCAGAAGTCTGGCCACTTGGAGCCCACATATAACTTGATCCACCAGTAGCGGTTAGTTGTAAATTCCCTCCAACGCAGAATTCGGTAGCACCCGATGTAGTGATAGCTACCGGTGAAACCGTGTTCATAGCAATGTTCACTGCGGTACTTGTTGACGTACATCCAGATCCGTTAGTAACGGTAACCGTATAAGAGCCTGCGCTGTTTACAGTAATACTTGAGGTGGTTTGACCTCCTGGTTGCCATAAATATGAACCCCCTCCTGAAGCAACTAGATTAGTAGTTTGACCAGCATTTAGAACGGTAGAACCATTTACAGTTACAGAAGTAGCGGGTGTAGCAGCAACCGTTACATTGATATTA
>CAIXTT010000068.1 GCA_903922455.1 uncultured Bacteroidota bacterium
AAATCATATTGACTCGTAGTGGTAAATAAAAAAACAAGAAAGAGAATTCTGGCGATGAAAAATAAGATCATCCAGAAAAAAAGAAGCTTGAAGAGAAACCAAGAGTTGGATCGCATAATAGTGCTCAAAGTTAATTGAAAAGGATGAATTTATTGTTGGAAGAGTCCTTCAGTGGGTGTATTTGATTGCCGTGTACAAAATCCGATGAAGTCACAGGAATAGGGAACTTGGCAGTGAGAACCCATCTGAATGGTTGGAATTCGTGACCGGGCTAACATTGTTTTCATTTCAAGAATTTCATCTTGAATGACAGAGAATTTCTCATTGCAATATTCGGTGAAATCAGAAATTTGGCAGAGGGATGCTATCTCTTGTTCTTTATAATCGTCTGACAAAGGTTCTATCAGATGGATAATGGAAGCATGAAGAAGCTCTAATCCACTTCCTTTAATTACATAAAATTGCAATGCTAAATCTTGTTGATAGACATTGGAAACTTTCGCGCTGCTTTTTACTTCATACAATGCCCATCCTGAACTCAGTTTGGTTAGTATATCCGCATAAACCAATATTCCATCAAATAGAAAAGCAGCTTCGTAAATCGTAGTTATTCCCTTTCGAATGAATTCTTGTGTAAGTGCTACACTTTCTGAATAGCGATGAACATGAGTCGGCGAGGCATCGTGTCCATTGGGAAAAAGTTGTCTTGTCAGGATACCAAAATCACTGCCTAAACTAAATCGCTTGAGTCGTTCAGCAGGAATGGGATCGCGCATTGAATAATGATGTTTGTAGAGGTACAACGACTTCAAACATTGTTTTCCTTTGATGTATCCTGTCTTTGAAAAGATGGCTTTTTTTGAGCTCATTTGGATTCCATTAATGCTTGAAATAATTGAACGCATTCTCGAGCTTCTTTAACATCATGCACTCTTAAGAGGTTTGCTCCGTTCATCAATGCAAAACTATTTAATACGCTTGTTCCATTTAATGCATCAGCTGACGAAATGTTTAAAGTTTTGTTAATCATCGATTTTCTGCTGACCCCAACCAGAATTGGAACTTCTAAAATTTGCAATGCGCTTACGTTTTTTAAGAGCAGAAAATTATCGGAAATGTTTTTACTAAATCCAAAACCTGGATCTATGATGATGTCTTTTACACCCATCTTCCGCAACACAACAATTTTTTCTTGAAAGTATTGAATGACCTCATGAATCAAATTTGAATATTCAAATTTCTGATGCATGGATGTTACATCACCTTGTAAATGCATCATAATATAGGGAACGTTTAATCGAGCCACCGTTTCAAACATGTTGTTGTCAAATTGACCAGCAGAAATATCATTGATCAAATGCGCTCCTTTTCGAATGGCTTTTTCCGCTATAGTAGATCTCCAAGTATCAACAGATAGTATAAGCTCAGGAAAATGCTTAGTAATGAGTTCAATTGCTGGAATTATTCTCGCTTCTTCCTCTGATTCAGTGACTAAAGTTGCGCCCGGACGCGATGAAGCACCTCCAATATCAATGATTTTTGCCCCGTCAGTAACTAATTGGCGAACTCTTTCGAGGATGGTATTTTCTTCGGTAAATTTGCCACCATCAAAAAAGGAATCTGGAGTTAAATTTAAGATGCCCATCACTTGTGGATGCGACATGTCGATTAAGTACCCCTTGCAGTTAATACTGTAATTACTTGGTTGGTAGATCATTGTAAACTAATAAATTGACTCATTCTTTTTTCATTCAATAAATTCGATCTTGCACCATGTCTTCAACGACTTCAACTCAGTACGATAAAGCGATTGCGCTTTGCAAAGATATATACCTTAAAAAAATGAAGGACTATGGATCCGCTTGGCGAATCTTACGTCCATCTTCCTTAACGGATCAAATCTATATAAAGGCTCAACGCATTCGAAGTATCGAAGAGAAAGGTAGTCAAAAAGTGATTGATGCCATCGAAGGCGAATTTATTGGAATCGTGAATTAT
>CAIXTT010000069.1 GCA_903922455.1 uncultured Bacteroidota bacterium
AAAGCAAAAGGTGATGAAGCCAAGTTTAAAGCACAAGCCTTGTATTTCACTCTCGGACTCATTCTCATTTTAGCCTCCATCCCTTGGCCTTTCCGCGAAGTAGGGTTGGGCAGAGGTTGGTTTTAGTTATTTCTGAAGATTCTTGTAGTTTTCTTTTCTCTAACATGTGATTTTTAATCGAAGGTTTATTACAATCACATCGATGAAAAATCAGTGAAAATCCTTTTAATCCGTGTCATCCGTGCCTGCCTGCCGAAGCTTTAGCAAAGGCAGGTTCCATTTCGCTAAGCACTATTTCTCGAAATTTAACTTCTCTACAATCCATCCAATTTCCTTAACTTCGCATGACCATTCAAGTCTATTTATTTAAAGAAATATTATTCATTGCCACACCCTCCCCACGATTTAACCATAGCGCCTGAGCGTATCATCCTCATTGGACTTTCTACCCGCGATACAGCTATGGATCGGGTCATTGAATATCTCGACGAACTCGAATTTTTAGCGGAAACAGCAGGTGGTTTTACCGTAAAACGATTTACCCAACGGCTCGATCGTCCCGATATCCGAACCTTTGTTGGAAAGGGAAAGATGGAAGAGATTATCGCTTTCATCAAAGAAAATAATATTCAGATTGCCATCTTCGATGATGAACTAACGCCATCGCAGCTACGCAATATTGAAAAAATAATTGGATGTAGAGTATTGGATCGCACCAATCTCATCCTCGATATTTTTGCAAAGCGTGCTCGCACCGCTCAAGCTAAAGTGCAAGTGGAGTTGGCGCAGTATCGTTATCTCCTTCCTCGACTCACACGCATGTGGACTCACTTAGAAAAGCAAGCAGGAGGAATTGGAGCACGTGGTCCAGGGGAATCGGAAATTGAAACTGATCGTCGTGTGATTCGCGAAAAACTTTCTCGCTTACGTGAAAAGCTCAATGAAATTGAAAAGCAAACTGTAACACAACGTAAACGCAGAGCCGATGTAGTGCGTGTTGCTTTAGTGGGATATACTAATGTTGGCAAAAGTACCCTGATGAACTTACTCGCCAAGAGTGATGTGTTTGCCGAAAATAAATTATTTGCTACCCTCGATACCACCGTTCGTAAAGTGGTCATCGATCGCATTCCATTTTTGTTATCCGATACCGTTGGATTCATCCGCAAGCTCCCACATGATTTAATTGAGTCGTTTAAATCTACTTTGGATGAAGTGCGTGAAGCCGACATCTTAGTGCATGTAGTTGATATTTCACATCCCAATTTTGAGGATCATATTCATGTGGTGAATGAAACCTTGCAAGATCTAAAAGCGATTGATAAACCCATCCTTTTAGTCTTCAACAAAATTGATGCTTACACCTTCATCCAAAAAGACGAAGACGATTTACTCGAAGCTGGTCCTGAAAACCGCAGCCTCGACGATCTCAAAAAATCGTACATGGCTCGTGGCACGCATCCTGTTATTTTCATCTCTGCCATGAAAAAACAAAACATCGACGAACTCCGCGCCGCCTTGATGGGATTAGTAAAACAAACACATTTTATCCGCTACCCGCACAACCAACTGGAAGCGGATATTGATTTTCAAGAAGATGATATTGCAGAATAAATTATGATTCGATAGGTGCTAATTTTAACCGCAAGGAACGCAAGGAAGGCGCTGAGGTCGCTAGGGATCCGGTAATATTTTATTCTTTTCATCTAATATGACAAGCGAATTTTTGTACCTATTTTGGGGTTGGATGCAGAAATTAATTCTTCAACTTTCCAATCCACCTAAGAAGTACAGAACTTTATTCAGACTTTATAACGCTCCAATCCACCAATCCACCAATCCACCAATCCACCTCCCGATAGCTATCGGGATTGCCAATTCGTATGTAAACACTTGTAGTCGACTATAAACATTTATCTCCCGAGTAATTAGTTCATGCTTCCCTATCCTTGCATCATGTGGACAGGAATAAAAGTAATTATCGAAGATCTTCTCAATTTCTTCTTTCCGAATTTATGCGCTGCTTGTAGCGAACATTTAGTAAAAGGGGAAGATGGAATTTGCTTAGGATGTATGGTGACCATGCCAGTCACTTCTTTTGAAAAGGAAATTAATAATCCTGTAGTCAAACAGTTTTGGGGTAAGGTACCCATCAGTGCTGCTACTGCCTATTGTCATTTCAGTAAAGGGGGGCGAATCCAACGAATGATTCATCAACTAAAATATGAAGGAAGGTCGGATGTGGGTGTAAAACTTGGACAACTTTGTGGCTATCGTTTGTTGAAATCGCCGCAGTATGCGAGCCACGATTACGTTATTCCCATTCCCTTACACCCACATAAATTGCGTTTTCGTGGCTACAACCAAGCAGCCAGTTTTGGTAAAGGATTGGCCGAAGTAATGGGTATCCAACAGCTCGCCGATGCACTCCAACGCAAAAGAAATACCGTCAGTCAAACGAGTAAACATCGCCTCGAACGTGCCGCCAATGTGGCGAATGTGTTTGAAGCGTTGGATGAGAACATCTTAAAAGGAAAGAAAATACTTTTAGTAGATGATGTAATTACCACAGGATCAACATTAATTGCAGCGGCAGAAGCCCTTTTAAAAATTCCGGGTGTGCAAGTGAGTATTGTCACCATTGCCTTTGCTCGCCTCTAGACAGCGACTATCTTTGTGCCCGATGGCTGAAGAACTGGAATTGGCACCAATGGGGACAAGTAAAAAGGAGCGTTATGAAATACTATTGCCCCAATTAAAGCACTTGGTGGAGGATGAAGATGACTTGATCGCGAATTGCGCCAATATCATGGCCGCTTTAAAAGAAGCATTTAATTTTTTCTGGGTGGGTGTTTACTTC
>CAIXTT010000070.1 GCA_903922455.1 uncultured Bacteroidota bacterium
GGGAAATCACCTTTGAGCATCCAATCGTAGTAACTGGATTCTTTTTCGAAAACATCTTTTACAGTGCGGCCTTTGTGTTTGCCGAAGTTGAATACCTCTTCATTTTTTTCGTTGAAAATAATGCGTCCGGCTAAGTCCACATTTTTATTCATGCTGGTGAACTGATGAAGGCTGTCGATGTCTTGATTGAGTTCTGGATAACGTTCCAATTGCGCTACGAATACTTCGTAAGTTGCAATGATATCTGCTTCGGCGCTGTGTGCGTTCTCAATTTGTTTATTGCAATAAAATTTGTACGCAGCAGCAAGAGTGCGTTGCTCCATCTTATGAAAAATATTTTGCACGTCGACCATGCGCCTTCCTTTCATATCGAAATGATAATCGACACGAAGAAACTCATCGACCAACATCGGAATATCAAACTTATTAGAATTGTATCCTGCTAAATCGGCATTTTCAAGAAACGCATTGATTTCGGGTGCGAGTGTGAGAAAATTAGGTTCATTAGCGATATCTGCATCGTAAATACCATGCACTTTAGAAGCACCAATCGGAATAGGCATTTCTGGATTGACACGTCGTGTATAAATTGGACGTGATCCATCGGGCATTAATTTTAGAATACTAATTTCAACGATTCGATCTGCACCTACGGTAACGCCGGTTGTTTCCAAATCAAAAAAAGCTAATGGTTTGTGTAAGCTGATCATCTTTGTTTTACTTAAAATTAAATTTATGGGAAAACTAAATCGAGGTCGAGACGTGTTTGTCCAACCTCTACTTTTATGCTTGACTCTACTCTACCTGCTTTAGGATGCTTCAATAAGATTTTATAATCGCCAGGAGCTAATGCAACATCAAAACGACCTGTCATCTCATTCGCTTCAATTTCGGCAACTGAAGCGCCTGTAGTAGCTTCTGTGACGAAAACTAAGGCTCCCTTCGCTGCTGTACCAATACTCGTAATGCCTTTTCCTTTTAACCAACACATCGGAACATTTACAATGGGTTTATCAAATGCAAATTTGTAAATATCATAATCACCCAATCCTCCTTCTCGAACCGATGCAATAAAACCAGTTTTACCATCACAAGAAAGAGCCATATTATAATCGTCGTAAACACTATTGAATGGATAACCCAAATTTTCGGGAGCGCCAAATCCTTCACTCGTACTTGTTCGGTATGATTTAAAAATATCTAGTCCACCCATACTACCATGCATGGTAGAACTGAAGAAAAGTGTTTTTCCATCTACCCAAATTAATGGATTGTCTTCATCTCCATTGGTATTGACGGGTCCTTGCAATTTTTCAGGTTTAGACCAATTGGTGGAAGATGATCGATTACAAATCCAAATATCTTTTCCGGTTTTACCATCAACAGCTTCGGCTGAAAAATAAAGTGTCAATCCATCAGAAGAGATGGATGCTCCTGTCTCCAATACTTTTGTTTTAAAATCATTGGAGATCAATACAGGTTTATCCCACGACTTCCCTTTCAAGGTTGCCATATAAATATCACCATTCGACTCCGGACCTTCTCTATAAATCAACATCATGTCACCACCCACATTTAAATACATGGTTTCCTCATAAAATTCAGTATTCAAATTAATGCCCGCATTCTTCGCTTTTGAAATTACTGAATCTCCATTCATAAAAAAATACACATCCGAAGGTGATTCACCAAAATCATCCGTGAGTCCGCCAACGGTACCTTTTCTTTTTGAACAAAAATAAACAATGGTATCTGCAGCTCCAATAACAGGACGATAATCGGCTTGATTTGAATTCACTGACTTACCTAAATTTTCGAAAGTGCAATTGACCGGCGCACTCGACAATTTCTTCGCGGCATGACTCCACTCTACCCATTGATTAAATTTCAACTTCGAATCAACAGAACCGCCTTTTTCCAAACGAAATGCTTCCAACGTTTCGATGGCTTTATCATAAAGTCCAGCATAGAGATATCCTTTGCCTAAATCAAAAGTAACGTCCTTGGGCTTATCCTTTGAATTAGCATTCGCAGCAAATTCCAAATAAGGAATCGCTTTATGCTTCCCCACATTTGTGTTGATATAACACATACCCATTTTATAATTAAACTCGGCACTGTTCGGCTCATTCACCAAGAGTCGCTCATAAATTTTTAATGCGGCGGAATAATTCAATTCTTTATAGTAGGCTTCAGCATCTTTTTTTGCTAGTTTAAATTCATCGCTGGAATACGCCTTAATAGCAGGCTGCTTTTTTTGTGCAAATCCAGTTGAAACGGAGAGCAACAAGATGAAGAGAGAGATAAACTTTTTCATAGTAATTTAATCTATTGCAAAGTAAAAGAAATAACTGAATTTACTTTCGCGGCTATGAACTAATTATTCACAGGCTCTGCCCTTCCAACTGTTCTTCATAAAAGGTCTGAAAACCATTGAAAAAACGGTAAAAAAGGGGTAAATGAACGTCATCAATAGGACATGAATCCATGAAAACTTTTTTCCTGTGAAGGATTGCCACTCCTTCAACAGCATTAATTCTGCCGTTAACCTCAATACAAAAACCAGAAATAATAATTCAATAGAATACCCCATCCAACACCAAGCAAAAAGCAAATACACCCATGATAATGCGGCTAAAAAAACAATCGATCCTATTACATGAATATATCCCAAGCGATAATGTTTTACTTTTCCATTCCAACGCAATCGTTGACCAATAATTTCCTGCCATGAATTCACCGCATGGGTTGATACGTTAGCGTTGTTAGTGGGACAACTAATCACTTTCAAATCGTTTTGTTTATGCATGGACAACATTAAAAAAGTATCGTCACCTGAAGCAATATGTTCATTCGTAGTATATCCTTGTACTTTTAACCAAGCTTCCTTTTTAAATGCTAAACTTGCTCCTGTATTTAACAAGGGATATCCAGCATACAAGGAACCGATTCCGGAAAGTTGCAAAATTCCGGTTTCCATGGCTTGAAAATTTTGCATGAAAAGATTATTGGTGTTCACTTTCACGGTTCCACAAACCATGTCCGCATTTTTATCTACACCACTTTCAATCAGTGAAAGTATCCAATTCTCATTGAAGGTACAATCGGCATCCGTAGTTACTATCCAACTTCCCGTTGCATACTCTATCCCCTTTTTCAATGCGAACTTTTTCCCTTTTCCTTCTGATGATTGTAAGGATAGAATAACAATGGTCGCAGAAGTAAAAGAATTCAATATTTCCAAGGAATCATCTTCACTTTGATCATTCACAAAAATCCATTCCACTTTTTCCTTTGGATAATTTTGCAATGTAAGTTGCTTTAAAAATTCCGACAAATTCTTCCCTTCATTTCTAACAGGTACAATCACGGATACACTTGGTAATTCATCCTTTTGCATAGACTCAGGAAAAATAGCTCGAGCCATTTGCCAATGTTGACGATACCAAAGTAGCAACAAGAGATAGACCGTATTTAGGAGTATAACGATCATTCGTCTTTATCGGTTGTACCTTTAAACTTTAAAAATAAAATGGAGCAAGCACCCAGCAAAGCAGGAATCACCAAGTTAACAAACCACAAAGCGAAGGTAACCATCAGTACATCGGAACTCATCCATCCTCCAAAACCAAAAACCGCGATATTTACTCCGCCACGCACGCCCAATTCTCCTAATGCGATGCTAGGAATTATAGTAATTAGAAAAAACGAGAGGGCAGACAATCCCATCATCAAGGGAAAAGAAACAGAGGGCATGATGATCGCAAACAATATTAATTGTTGAAATGTAAAAACCGCATAACGTAATAATGATAAACACCACAACACAAAAAAATCGGCTCGAGAGCATCGCTCCCAAATATGTATTTTCTCTTTCCACGAAGATTTAATATTGAGTCGATCGACCCATCTTACCACAACTGGCAAATGCAACCATGCGCCTGTAACTCCGAGTGTGATTAAGAAAAGAACAAATCTAAAAACTTGAATTTCGAAATTTGAAAATTCAACAAAATCGGGAAGAAAATAAATCAACGACAGCAATCCTAGTTGCAACGTCACCAACAACTGAGCAGAACTACTCAGAAAGGTCAATAGCGCGCCACGAATTCGATTTTCTGGATTTAGATACAAGATTCGCCCTGCAAATTCTCCCGATCGATTAGGTGTGAAAAAACTAACGGTGACTCCATTAAAAAAGGCTCTCACACTTCTCATGAAAGAAATATTTTGTACTTTCTTAATTATCCATTTCCATTTTAGGGCTTCAATGCTCCAATTTAAAAGGGCGAGGAATATAAATCCGACGAGGACGAAAGGATTTATTTCAAAAAGTAATTGTTGATAGGGTAAAAAATAAGCGTCGAGTTCCTCGATCTCGGTGTTTATATGCACGTAAATAAACCAGCAGGACACTACAAAAATCAATAGTTTAATCCACCACCAACCTTTTTCGTACCAGGGTTTTTGTTTCATCATTTCTTTTTCAAGAAGCAGAAAAAATGAAAAGGGATCGTTGATAATTTTCGGCCATCACTTCCCTTTAGTAACTATGCTTGAGCAGTAGGTCCGCTGAAGTTCATCGGCATTCCAATGCTTTCCGTTTGTTTGATTGTTCCGTGCACCGCTTCGTACTTCTGCACATTATCAGCTAAAGCAGCTAACAAACGCTTTGCATGTTGAGGTGTTAAAACAATTCTAGATTTTACCTTTGCTTTTGGAACACCGGGCATCACCTTTACAAAATCCACTACAAATTCCGCATTAGAATGTGTAATGATGGCTAAATTAGAATAGATCCCTTCTGCTGTCTCTTCTGACAACTCAATGTTCAATTGATTTTGATTATTGTTATTGTTATTGTTTTCCATTTTTCAAATTTTACACTTATGATTTACTTAAATTGAAATGACGATTCATTAATACTGAGGCTAAGATACGAATTATCGATTTGAAGTGTTTCCTTAAATCCTTTGTTTTTCAATACCGTTTATAAATATTTAATAGTCCAAATAATCATAGTTATGATTTTACCACGTTTCGCACTAACACTGACTTGTACTGAACTCATATTACATAAATTAGGACGATATAGTTCATCGGATATCTGCAATATGACTTTTAGTTTTAAATTAAGATTCTAGTACTATTTTACTTGCCTTGTTCTTTTACGTGAAAAGAAAGTGAAACAGGATTAGCTTTTATGCCACTTTAAATAAAGTTGTGAAATACCGACTTACATTCAATGAACCTTAAGCCTATCGATAAATTAATATGTAGAGTCGGTATAACCAAAGAAAGCCCGCCACTATAGTGTGAGAAGCAGTGTGAGAGTGGTGAGTGAAATCTAGAAATGTCTACTCTTCGCTCTGATTCTGTTTAGCTGCCTGAGGCTCTTGAGGTCAGCAAAAATCGGTTCGCGCTGTTGCGTGGACGGCCTCCGCACTTGACTGCCGGCTTTGCTCCGCTGACCGCATGTCGCTGACCGCATGTCGCTGACCGCATGTCGCACAAGCTTTAGCGGAGGCACAAGCTTTAGCGGAGGCACAAGCTTTAGCGGAGGCACAAGCTTTAGCGAAAGCGATGCAGGCAGGCTTTACCAAACGAAATTACATTTTATTAAAATTTATTGCTCGAGTTATTCTTCCATTTATGTTTAAATAATTGGACTACATAATATGTAGAAACGATCTAACTTTAAAAGGATAGTATCCATTTATATCACTTCATCTCACCTATTGCTTTGTAAAAACAAAAACGCTCTCATCAGAAGTGACGAGAGCGTTTCTATACAATACTATGCTATTATGCTTCTTCTACAACTTCTTTTTTAGAAGCCATTAAAAGATCATATTCTTCTTGAGAACCAACGATCATTTTCTCGTATTCACGGAGACCAGTACCTGCAGGAATTAAATGTCCTACGATAACGTTTTCCTTCAATCCGTTCAAATGATCCACCGCACCACGAATAGCAGCTTCGTTCAACACCTTCGTCGTTTCCTGGAAGGATGCAGCCGAAATCCAGCTCTTCGTATGTAAGGATGCTTGCGTAATTCCTTGTAGCAACGGAGAAGAAGTAGCAGGAGTAGCATCACGCGCCTCCACGATCTTCAAATCCTTACGCTTCAACTGAGAATTCTCATCGCGCAACTGACGCAAGGTTACAATTTGACCTGCTTTGAAACGCGTTGAATCACCGGGCTCAACAATTACCTTCTTATCAATAACCGAATCATTTTCTTCCATGAAAACAATTTTGTTCACTGATTCTCTCTCGAGGAAGCGAGTATCACCTGGATCTTCAATAATTACTTTACGCATCATTTGACGAACGATCGTTTCAAAATGCTTATCATTAATTTTCACACCTTGCAGACGATATACCTCTTGAATTTCATTCACTAGATACTCTTGTACTGCAGTAGGTCCTTTAATTGCTAAGATATCACTTGGCGTAGTAGCTCCATCAGAAAGAGGGAATCCAGCACGAGTAAAGTCTCCATCTTGAACCAGGATATGCTTACTCAATGGAACCAAATATTTCTTCACTTCACCATCGCGAGAAGTAATAATTACTTCACGATTACCACGCTTCACTCCACCGTAACTTACTACTCCGTCGATTTCAGAAACCACCGCAGGATTGCTCGGGTTACGTGCTTCAAACAATTCAGTAACACGTGGAAGACCTCCAGTGATATCACCCGTACGTCCTAATTGACGCGGAATCTTAACCAAGATTTTACCAAGTTCGATTTTATCACCTTCGTTTACTACGATGTGTGCACCTACTGGAATGTTATAAGACTTGATGGTCTCTTTACCACTCATGATTTTGATTACTGGAATCTTCGTCTTATCACGGCTATCAATTACAATCTTCTCAGTAAATCCAGTTTGCTCATCGGAATCTTCCTTGTAAGTAACACCTTCTTCAATATGTTCATAAGCAATTTTACCTGCGTACTCAGAGATGATTACCGCGTTAAACGGATCCCATTCGCAAAGCACTTTACCTACTTCCACCCTATCTCCTTCTTTAACATGTAAGTGACCTCCGTAAGGAATGATACCTGAATTAAGAACGGCACGTGTATTTACATCAATGATTCGAATTTCACCCGAACGCCCAATTACTAAATCCACATCTTCCCCTTTCGTACCAACACGAATTACACGAACCTCTTCAAACTCTACGATTCCTGCGAACTTCGCAACAATAGATGTCTCGGTAGCACCTTTCACAGCCACACCACCGACGTGGAACGTACGAAGTGTCAGCTGTGTTCCAGGCTCACCGATGGATTGCGCTGCAATAACTCCAACGGCTTCACCTTTCTGTACCATACGACCCGTAGATAAGTTACGACCGTAGCAACGACCGCAAACACCTTTCTTCGACTCACAAGTTAATACCGAACGAATCTCTACCATTTCGATAGGAGAATCTTGGATAGCCGCTGCGATTTCTTCTGTAATTTCTTCACCAGATTGTACCAACATCTTTCCGGTTTGTGGGTGAATTACATCATTCACACAAACACGACCGAGGATACGATCATATAAACTTTCAACAATATCTTCTTGATTCTTTAAAGCCATCATTGCTAAACCACGTAAGGTTCCGCAATCCGGATCTCTGATGATCACATCTTGAGCAACGTCAACTAAACGACGAGTCAAGTAACCAGCATCCGCCGTTTTAAGAGCGGTATCGGCAAGACCTTTACGTGCTCCGTGAGTAGAGATAAAGTACTCAAGGATGGAAAGCCCTTCTTTAAAGTTTGAAAGAATTGGATTCTCGATAATCTCACCACCGGTTGAACCTGATTTTTGTGGCTTAGCCATCAAACCTCTCATTCCACCTAACTGACGAATCTGCTCTTTCGATCCACGAGCACCCGAATCAAGCATCATGTAAACAGAGTTGAATCCCTGCTTATCATTCTTCATTTGATTCATTAAGGTATCGGTAATCTTAGAGTTGGTACGAGACCAAATATCAATGATCTGATTGTAACGCTCATTATTCGTGATGAATCCCATGTTGTAATTACTCATCACCTCTTCTACTTCTACGTTGGCTTTACCAACAAGAACTTCTTTCTCTACAGGGATGATTACATCATTCAAGTTGAACGATAGTCCACCTCTGAATGCCATACGGAAACCAAGATCTTTAATGTCGTCAAGGAAGCGTGCAGTGACTGCAACACCTGTTTCCTTTAATACATTTCCGATGATATCACGCAATGATTTTTTAGTTAATAATTCATTGATATAACCCGCTGCAGGTGGTACTACCTCATTGAAGAGAACACGACCAACGGTAGTTTCAATTAAACGATTAACGATTTTATTATCTTCACGTACGTTTGCTTTTACTCTGATCCACGCATGCAAATCAACACGATCTTCATTGTAAGCAATGACTACTTCTTCTGAAGAATAGAACGCCAACCCTTCACCACGAACTTTTAAATCTGCAGTAGTTTTCTTGCCTTTTGTGATGTAATAAAGTCCAAGTACCATGTCCTGAGAAGGTACAGTAACTGGAGCTCCATTCGCAGGATTCAAGATATTATGTGATGCAAGCATCAACATTTGCGCTTCTAAGATGGCAGCATGTCCTAACGGTAAATGCACCGCCATCTGGTCACCGTCAAAGTCAGCGTTGAAGGCTGTACACACGAGAGGATGTAACTGAATCGCTTTTCCTTCGATCAATTTCGGTTGGAAAGCTTGAATACCCAATCTGTGAAGTGTTGGGGCACGATTCAACATGACTGGATGTCCTTTCAACACATTCTCGAGGATATCCCAAACGATAGCATCTTTACGATCTACAATTTTCTTCGCGCTCTTTACGGTCTTCACTACACCCCTTTCAATCATTTTACGAATGATGAACGGCTTGAATAATTCGGCAGCCATATCTTTTGGCAAACCGCACTCATGCAATTTCATTTCTGGTCCAACAACAATTACGGAACGAGCTGAATAATCCACACGTTTTCCCAAAAGGTTTTGACGGAAACGACCTTGCTTACCTTTCAAGGAATCAGAAAGTGATTTCAAAGCACGGTTACTCTCTGTTTTCACCGCATTTACTTTACGGCTATTATCAAATAGAGAATCTACCGCTTCCTGCAACATTCGCTTCTCATTACGAAGGATTACTTCAGGAGCTTTGATTTCGATCAATCGTTTTAAACGATTATTTCTGATAATCACACGACGGTATAAATCGTTCAAGTCAGACGTTGCAAAACGACCACCATCTAATGGAACGAGTGGACGTAATTCTGGTGGAATTACAGGAACCACTTTTACGATCATCCATTCAGGATGATTTTCAATATGTCCATTTGCCATACGGAACGACTCAACCACTTGAAGACGTTTTAACGCTTCATTTTTACGTTGCTGACTTGTTTCTGTATTGGCTTGATGACGTAATTTGAAACTCAACTCATCCAACTGAAGACGAGAAAGCAAATCAAATAAAGCATCAGCACCCATTTTAGCGATGAACTTATTAGGATCCTTATCGTCTAAGTGATGATTGTCTTTTGGAAGTGTTTCCATCATGGCTAAATACTCTTCTTCCGTTAAGAAGTCTAAGTAATTCACACCATCTTCGGCTTTCACTCCCGCTTGAATAACTACATAACGCTCGTAGTAAATAATTAAATCCAGTTTCTTGGTAGGAAGACCTAACAAGTAACCGATTTTATTTGGCAATGAACGGAAGTACCAGATATGCGCAACCGGAACGGTAAGGGTAATATGTCCCATACGTTCGCGACGCACTTTCTTCTCGGTAACCTCCACTCCGCAACGATCACAAACAATTCCTTTGTAACGGATGCGCTTATATTTTCCACAGTGACATTCCCAATCCTTTACTGGACCGAAAATTCGCTCACAGAAAAGACCATCACGTTCCGGCTTATAAGTACGGTAGTTGATAGTTTCCGGCTTTAACACCTCTCCGCTACTTTGCTCGAGGATGTTCTCCGGACTGGAGAGACTAATGGTGATTTTAGTGAAATTGCTTTTCAGCTTTTGGTCTTTTTTAGCGGCCATGTTTTCTTTATCGGTATAACGTGAACGTTTTCAATGATAATTTTTGGTGGGGATGATCCCCTTTACTTAGTCTAAAGTTACCTTCAAACAAAGTCCTTGTAACTCGTGCAATAACACGTTAAAGGATTCCGGAATTCCGGGTAGTGGCATGTTATCTCCTTTCACGATGGCTTCGTAAGCTTTCGCACGACCCAATACGTCATCGGATTTAACCGTCAACAATTCCTGTAAGATATTAGCTGCTCCGAATGCTTCAATCGCCCAAACCTCCATCTCACCAAAACGCTGTCCTCCGAATTGAGCTTTACCGCCCAATGGTTGTTGCGTAATCAATGAGTAAGGTCCGATTGAACGAGCATGCATCTTATCATCTACCATATGTCCTAGTTTCAGCATGTAGATAATTCCTACTGTTGCTGGTTGATGGAAACGATCACCGGTTCCTCCATCATAGAGATAAGTAGTACCAAATTTAGGAAGACCTGCTTTCGTTACATAATGATCAATTTCAGCTAAAGTTGCACCATCAAAAATTGGCGTTGCGAACTTCACACCTAACTTCTCACCTGCCCACGCAAGTACTGTCTCATAAATCTGACCCAAGTTCATCCTGGATGGTACTCCCAATGGATTCAATACGATATCAACTGGCGTTCCGTCCTCGAGGTAAGGCATATCTTCATCACGCACAATACGTGCAACGATACCCTTGTTTCCGTGACGACCCGCCATCTTATCACCCACTTTCAATTTACGTTTTTTAGCAATGTAGACTTTCGCCAATTGCATAATTCCAGCTGGTAATTCATCACCAATTTGAATCTGGAATTTCTTACGTTTATAAGAGGCAATAATCTCATTCGCTTTCACGATGTAATTCGTTAAAAGACGAGTGATTTGTTCGTTCTTTTCTTTATCGGTAGTCCACTTGGTAGGATTGATATTATTATAATCCAAATCCGCCAACATTTTCTGAGTGAACTTCGAACCTTTTGGAATCGCAACTTCTTTGTATGCGTTCATCACCCCTTGAGATGTTTTACCGCTTACTAAGAAGAACAATTTCTCCACCAACTGAACTTTTAATTCAGCGATATCTTTTTCTTGTTCCCCGTCAAAACGAGCTACTATATTTTTCTCATCATCGCGGCTACGCTTATCTTTGATAGCACGAGAGAATAACTTTTTATCGATCACAACACCTTTTACAGATGGTGGAACTTTCAAAGAGGCATCCTTCACATCACCGGCTTTATCACCGAAGATAGCACGCAATAATTTTTCTTCTGGAGATGGATCCGTCTCTCCTTTTGGAGTGATTTTACCAATGAGGATATCGCCTTCACCTACTTCTGCACCCACACGAATTAATCCGTGTTCGTCCAATTCACGAGTAGCTTCTTCACTAACGTTAGGAATATCCGCAGTTAACTCTTCCAATCCGCGTTTTGTATCACGCACTTCAAGACTGTATTCATCCACGTGAATCGACGTGAAAATATCTTCACGCACCACACGCTCAGAGATTACGATCGCATCCTCGAAGTTGTACCCTTTCCATGGCATGAATGCCACTTTCAAGTTACGTCCAAGTGCTAATTCACCCGCTTCAGTAGCATACCCTTGACAAAGAACTTGACCTTTCTTAATCTTATCGCCTTTCTTAACGATGGGTTTAAGGTTGATACAAGTATTTTGGTTTGTCTTTTGGAATTTGATGAGTTTGTAAATACGAACATCATCTTCAAAGCTTACCATTTTCTCTTCGTCGGTACGCACATTACGAACGTGAATTTCATTCGCGTCAACGTATTCTACGGTACCAGCATAATCTGCATTAATCAATACACGGCTATCACGAACAACATCACCTTCCAGACCAGTACCAACGATTGGCGCTTGAGGGCGCAATAGAGGAACGGCCTGACGTTGCATGTTCGATCCCATCAGGGCACGGTTGGCATCATCATGCTCCAAGAAAGGAATCAATGATGCAGCAATCGATGCAATTTGATTAGGCGCTACGTCGATCAAACTTATTTCATTCGGATCCACGATCGGGAAGTCACCTTCGAAACGAGCTTTCACTTTTTCTTTAGCGAAAAATCCTTCTTCATCAACGGCAGCATTCGCTTGAGCGATTATTTTGGTATCCTCTTCTTCAGCGGTAAGGTAAGTAATGCTTCCACCGACATCCACTTTCCCTTCAGATACATGACGGTAAGGTGTAGAGATAAATCCTAGATTATTAATTTTCGCGAAAACACAAAGCGAAGAAATCAAACCAATGTTTGGTCCCTCTGGTGTTTCAATCGTACACAAACGCCCGTAGTGGGTGTAGTGAACGTCACGAACCTCGAAACCTGCTCTTTCACGAGATAGACCACCTGGTCCAAGGGCAGAAAGGCGTCGTTTATGAGTGATTTCAGCGAGTGGATTGGTTTGATCCATGAACTGGCTCAACTGATTCGTTCCGAAGAACGAGTTGATTACACTCGACAATGTCTTCGCGTTAATCAAATCAGCAGGCGTGAACACTTCATTATCACGAACGTTCATACGCTCACGGATAGTACGCGCCATACGCGCTAACCCTACACCGAACTGAGAGTACAATTGCTCACCCACGGTACGAACACGACGATTACTTAAGTGATCGATATCATCCACAATCGTTTTTGCATTGATCAACATGATCAAATACTTAATGATGGCAATAATATCTTCCTTCGTAAGAACCTTCGTTTCTACTGGAGTTGTCAAATTCAATTTTCGGTTCAGACGGAAACGACCTACTTCACCTAAATCATAACGCTTATCAGAGAAGAATAACTTGTCGATAATACCACGAGCCGTTTCCTCATCGGGTGGCTCAGCATTACGCAATTGACGATAGATATGCTCTACCGCTTCCTTCTCAGAGTTCGAAGTATCTTTTTGTAAAGTGTTATAGATAATCGCATAGTCGTTCGTGTTGGCATCTTCCTTATGAAGGATTACTGACTTCACACCTGCGTCTACGATCATATCGATATGATCATCTTCAATAATAGTTTCACGCTCGAGAATCACTTCGTTACGCTCGATAGAAACTACTTCACCGGTATCTTCATCTACGAAATCTTCTAACCAGCTCTTAAGAACCCTTGCAGCAAGCTTGCGCCCTACTACTTTCTTAAGTCCAGCCTTACTCACCTTCACTTCGTCGGCGAGTCCGAACAATTCGAGAATATCTTTATCTGTTTGGTATCCGATAGCACGTAACAACGTAGTTACCGGGAATTTTTTCTTACGATCGATATAAGCATACATGACGCTATTGATATCCGTTGCGAACTCAATCCATGATCCTTTGAATGGGATCACACGAGCGGAGTACAACTTCGTACCATTAGCATGACGGCTTTGACCGAAGAACACCCCTGGGGAACGATGCAATTGAGATACAACCACGCGTTCGGCGCCATTGATCACAAAAGTTCCTTTTGGTGTCATGTAAGGGATGGTTCCGAGATACACATCCTGCACGATTGTTTCAAAATCTTCGTGTTCAGGATCTGTACAATAAAGCTTCAATTTCGCTTTAAGTGGAACACTGTACGTTAATCCACGTTCAATACACTCATCGAGAGCATAACGGGGAGGATCAACGAAATAATCGATAAATTCAAGAACGAAATTATTTCTTGAATCAGTAATCGGGAAATTTTCACTAAAAACCTTATAAAGACCCTCTTGGGCGCGGTTATCAGCAGTAGTTTCAAGTTGGAAGAAGTCTTGGAAAGACTTCAACTGAATCTCGAGAAAATCAGGGTAATCAATCCTATGTTTACTCTTACTGAAATTAATTCGGTTGGATACTGACTTCTCGGAGGAGAGACTTGTTTTCGTAGTCAAGGCGAAGGGGTTTTAATTAGTTAACTATCAACCGTTCGGAATCCGGTTTTACCCGGGGTAATGAAAATGGGAAAAACCTGTTCCACCGAACGGGTGGAACAGGTTTATTAAAAGACTTAAAGTTAATTACTTAACTTCAACCTCTGCACCCGCTTCTGTAAGCTGTTGGTTAAGTGCATTAGCTTCATCTTTCGTTACGCCTTCTTTCACTGGCTTTGGAGCTTGGTCAACAAGATCTTTCGCTTCTTTCAAGCCAAGACCTGTTAAATCTTTAACAAGCTTCACGATAGCCAATTTATTTGGGCCTGCTGCTTTTAGGATTACATCGAAAGAAGTTTTCTCTTCGGCTGCTGCACCTGCGCCTGCGCCTGGTGCTGCTACTGCCACTGCTGCTGCAGCTGGTTCGATACCGTACTCATCTTTCAAAATTGTTGCGAGTTCCTGAACTTCTTTAACTGTCAGGTTCACGAGTTGTTCAGCGAATGCTTTCAAATCTGCCATTGTATTTAATTTTTTTTAGTTACTTAATTGTTGTTTGTGAATGATTTTAAGGAAGGATTATACCCACGATTTTGACTAAGCACATTGGCTTAAGCCGCGCGTTCTTCCAGGGTTTTTAGTATACCAGCAATCTTGGCACCCTGCCCTTTTAGGCCAGAAATAACAGATTGAGCTGGAGACTGAAGTAAGCCGATAACATCTCCGATGAGTTCGTTTTTCGATTTCAGTGCTGCTAACGCATCCAACTGATCTTCTCCAACGTAAATTCCACCGTCGATATAAGCGCTCTTAAATCCAGGCTTAGTAGCATTTTTACCACTTTCTCTGCGGAAATCCTTAATTAATTTAGCAGGAAGACTTGAAGATTCAGACGCCATGATAGCGGATGATCCTTTCAAGGTTGGAATCATCAGAGAGAAATCTCCTTCGATTTTTTCCAGTGCTTTCTTAATCAACGAATTTTTTGCCACCTTCAACTGCACTTGCTTCGTAAAGCAAGCACGACGTAACTTGGAGGTCTTTTCAGAATTCAATGTTTCAAAATCTGTGATATAGAAATTATTGAATTGACTTAAAGTAACTACCAGTTCATCTATGATTTGGTTCTTTTCTTCTCTTGTCATGTGACGAATTCGTATTAATTTGTTTTGGCCTTAGATACTTTTCGCTTCTATGCGAATTCCTGGGCTCATCGTGCTACTAACAGAAATACTTTTCATGTATTGTCCTTTTGCAGCAGTTGGTTTAAGCTTTACGATTGTCTGCAGTAATTCTTGAGCATTTTCTAACAACTTGGTAGCGTCGAAAGATACTTTTCCAATGGAAGCATGGATGATACCTGTTTTGTCTACTTTGAAGTCGATTTTACCACCTTTCACATCTGTAACCGCTTTGCCGACATCGTTAGTAACGGTACCGGTTTTAGGGTTAGGCATGAGGTTTCGTGGCCCTAGAATTTTACCTAACTTACCCACTTTCGCCATAACACCGGGCATAGTGATCACGATATCTACATCAGTCCAACCGCCTTCGATTTTCGTGATGTATTCATCTAGACCCACATGATCGGCACCTGCGTCGCGAGCTTCTTGTTCTTTGTCGGGAGTACATAACACCAATACACGAACTGTTTTACCAGTTCCGTGTGGCAGCGTAACGATACCACGCACCATTTGATTGGCTTTACGTGGATCAACACCGAGGCGTATGCTCAGATCGACAGAAGCATCAAACTTGGTATAAGAAGTTTCTTTTACCAGCTTGGTAGCTTCAACAAGCGTGTAGGCTTTATCAGCATCTACTTTCGCATAAGCTACTTTTTGATTCTTGGTTAACTTAGCCATTTTCTGATTCTGAGTTTATTAATGTTTCGGTATCGGATCACGGGAAGCAGCTAGCGATTCCCGATACCTTAATCAGTTTTTTTAGTTTTCCCAGGGTGCGGATCCTTCCACATTTATACCTGCGCTACGCGCTGATCCAGCAATCATTTTCATTGCTGATTCAATTGTAAAGCAGTTCATGTCTACCATTTTGCCTTCGGCAATTTTGCGGACCTGATCCCAGGTTACTGTTCCAACTTTTTTACGGTTCGACTCTGCCGAACCTTTTTGAATTTTAGCCACCTCCATCAACTGAATGAATGCTGGAGGGGTTTTGACGATAAAGTCAAAAGACTTATCGGTGTATACGGTGATAATTACCGGCAATACCTGACCCGCTTTATCCTGCGTACGAGCGTTAAACTGCTTGCAGAATTCCATAATGTTCACCCCTTTCGCACCAAGTGCTGGTCCGATAGGAGGTGCTGGGTTGGCAGAGCCGCCTTTCACCTGTAATTTGATGAGTGCGCCTATTTCTTTTGCCATTTTTATTTTACTTATTTATTAATGATTCGCAACCTTCATTGTGGAGAGATGACTCTTCAGCCGGGAGTGGAAGCTTGCCGGCTGATGAATCCAATGAATAATTTACGATTCTTTTTCTACTTGCATGTAACTCAGTTCGAGTGGTGTTTTGCGTCCGAAGATTTTCACCATCACTTTCAACTTTTTCTTTTCTTCATTCACTTCTTCAATCACACCAGAGAAACTATTAAAAGGACCGTCAGTTACTTTTACTGTTTCACCAATTACGAAAGGTATATTTATTACTTCTTCGCTATCTACTAAATCATCAACGATTCCGAGGATGCGATTTACTTCACTTTGTCTTAGTGGTGTTGGAGGAGTTCCTTTAGCACCTAAAAATCCAATTACACCAGTTGTGTTTTGGATGATATGGGGTATTTCACCTGTCAACTCAGCTTCGATCAAAACATATCCTGGAAGATGGGCGCGTTCCTTGCTGATTTTCTTACCATCTTTAATTTGGTAATATTTCTCCATGGGGATGAGCACTTGCACTACAGAATCTGCCATGCCGTTACGAGCAATTTCACTCTCGATATATTGCTTTACTTTCTTTTCTTTTCCGCTAATGGCACGGATGACATACCACTTCTTCTTACCGGTTGTCGTCTCAGTCATGATCAATTAAGCGAAGAGGTTATAAATAACATTTAGGACTCCTTGGAAAACGACATCTATTAAGAAGATCACGCAACCAAAAATCAAAGTAGCAACCAAAACTACGATGGCACTGCTTTGTAACTCAGCCCATGTAGGCCATGAAACTTTATTCATGAGTTCATTGTAGGAATCCTGAATGTAGGCTGAAATCTTTTGCATGATCTACTCCGTTTATTTATTTGGCAATTATTATTTACTAGTTTTTTCTTCTCTATTTATCGAGACAAAAGCCGAAGCTCTTGTTGAATTTTAAAAGAAGATTAGAACGTCAATTTTACTTTCTGTTTTGAAGTGTTCTCGCTGATTCCTTGTTTCCAATTCTTCTTTGAGTCAGATCATTTTCGATCCATTTGACATCTGGCCTCCACTTCATTCTCTTTGCACGGGTGGAGAGACTCGAACTCCCAGCCAATGGTTTTGGAGACCACTACTCTACCAATTGAGCTACACCCGTAATTACTATTCACTTTCAGTTTAGCTACTCTAACCCCCCTCGACAAGCTCAGGGTGAGCTACACTCTTAATCCACGCCGTTTTAATGATGAACTTCGGATTGCTCTTGGGTTCGCAGCGCAATTTTATTTTAGAACATCAATTTCAAATTCAAATTCAACGACGAGGTATTTTTCGTTTTGATAATCAACCTCAATTCGAGGTGATTTTCCGCTAAAATTGACATGAAAAACATGTTCCAATTAAACACGTGCGTCCCAACCTATTGGCCGGGACGATCACGTGCTTAGAATGTATAAGATTACTCGAGAATCTCAGTAACCTGACCAGCACCAACGGTACGACCACCTTCACGAATTGCGAAACGAAGTCCTTTATCCATTGCGATAGGTTGAATCAATTCAACTGTGATGGTTACGTTATCACCAGGCATAACCATTTCACGTCCTTCTGGAAGAGTGATCTCACCAGTTACATCCGTTGTGCGGAAGTAGAACTGAGGACGGTATTTGTTATGGAATGGAGTATGACGACCACCTTCTTCTTTCTTCAATACATAGATCTCAGCTTGGAATTTAGCATGAGGCTTAACAGAACCTGGTTTTGCGATAACCATACCACGACGGATATCGGTTTTCTCAATACCACGTAACAATAAACCTACGTTATCTCCAGCTTCACCACGGTCAAGAATCTTACGGAACATTTCCACACCTGTAACAGTAGAAGAAAGTTTTTCAGATTGCATTCCGATGATATCTACAACATCATTTGAGTTAATTACACCACGTTCGATACGACCTGTAGCCACGGTTCCACGACCAGTGATCGAGAAAACGTCCTCTACGGGCATAAGGAAAGGCTTATCAACTTCGCGAGGAGGAAGTGGAATAAATGTATCCACCGCTTCCATCAATTCATTGATTTTAGATACCCAATTAGCATCAAGATTTAATCCACCTAATGCAGATCCACGAATAATTGGAGTTGTATCACCATCATACTTGTAGAATGAAAGTAATTCACGGATTTCCATCTCAACTAAATCAAGAAGTTCTGGATCATCAACAGCATCTACTTTATTCATGAAAACAACAATCTTTGGAACACCTACCTGACGCGCAAGCAAGATATGCTCACGAGTTTGGGGCATTGGACCATCCGTCGCTGCAACCACAAGAATAGCTCCGTCCATTTGAGCAGCACCAGTAACCATGTTCTTCACATAATCGGCGTGACCTGGACAGTCCACGTGAGCGTAGTGACGATTTAACGTCTGATACTCCACGTGAGATGTGTTGATTGTAATACCACGCTCTTTCTCTTCTGGAGCGTTATCAATAGAGGAGAAATCCCTCTTTTCTGCCAAACCAGACTGAGCAAGAACCTGAGTTATTGCAGCAGTAAGAGTGGTCTTGCCATGGTCAACGTGACCAATAGTTCCAATGTTTACGTGAGGCTTGGAACGATCAAATTTCTCTTTTGCCATTTTATATAAGTGTTATTGTAATTGTTTAAATTTTACTTTTTAATTAATATTGAGCCAATGACCAGGATCGAACTGGTGACCTCATCCTTACCATGGATGTGCTCTACCGACTGAGCTACATTGGCGGGATAAGAATGAACTTTATTCTTAATCGGATGCCTATTCCAGTTTACTAGCTGTTTTCGTCAGTCCGAACCCGCCGGGTATTGTACTTTGATTGGGGGCGTAAAATTACGAAAATTATTGAATCATACAACTCATTATCAATAATTTTAGTTGTGCTGAAGATTATACTTCATTTTCAACACCATTCAAGCACCCATTTGCTTTTTCAAGCACTTATAGAGCGGAAGACGAGGCTCGAACTCGCTACCCTCAGCTTGGAAGGCTGATGCTCTACCAAATGAGCTACTTCCGCTTATGACATCTTAACTCTTTTCAGCAAGAAGTGGAGAATCTCCATCCTTTTCTTTTTTGAGCTTACCGTCTTTTCAAGAACGGAAGACGAATTTCTAGTATTCAAAGAACCTGGTGGGGAGAGAAGGATTCGAACCTTCGAACTCGTATGAGGACAGATTTACAGTCTGTTGCCGTTGGCCGCTTGGCTATCTCCCCGAATTGTTTGAGCCAATACGGTAATGAACGATTCAAATACCCCTGTTTTGAATACAAGATTTTGTATCCCCACAAGAGCCGATGGAGGGATTCGAACCCCCGACCTACTGATTACAAATCAGTAGCTCTGACCAACTGAGCTACATCGGCTTGATTTTCAATGAACTATGACACACTCCCCAAAAAGGGACTGCAAATTTAGTGAATTCTTTATTTCAAACAAGAGTTCGAATAAAAAAAACTTAGAAAGATTGAATTATTTCTTTGCCTTGATTCTGAAAATCTTAAAACCTTTTTTGATGGATGAATAATATCTCATTATTCATCCATCAAAAAAAGAAATTAACACTTGAATATCAAATATTTATAATTTTACGAATCGAGTTTGAACTTTCAAATTGTTCCGATCGGAAACCATCAAGAAATAAACACCATCCCTTAAATTACCAACAAAAATATTTTCTTGTGTTCGCTTTTGATCAAAACTTTCTTGTTTCACGACCCTTCCATGCGCATCGGTAATAGAAATTGCAGTAAATCCATCTTCAAAAGAAACTGAAATATTCTCTTTAGAAGGATTCGGATAAATATTCAATTTAGATTCTTGAGAAAATTCATCCACTCCCACCGCACTGGATCCAGTATTTATTCGCAAGACATAAATCCTATTAAATCCAAAATCCTCATTGGATGCCCAAGGTTGTCCAGGAAATGTAATAAAGGTTTGATTGGGTCTCCAATTAAAATTTGAAGTAGCCAATGAAATATTTTCAACGTGTTCTTCAATTCCCACGAAGTAAGTTCCAGCAGTTAATTGCAATGGATTCCCTGCTAAATTTTTTACTTCTAAGGTAAGCCATACTCCATCTGTATCTGATGCTGAGAAGAAATAATAATCAGACCATCCAATGATCGATCCTGGAGTTCCTCCCGTGAAATTATAAATATTGACACGCGTTGTATCTCCTTCAGTAGGTCCGTTGCAACGGAAGGTAACCGACGTAATAATATCTAAATTAGGTAACGAATAAATCTGCCCTAAGACACCACCTAGCGAACTTCCAATTCCCAGTGCGCCATTGATAACACCATTATCTCGCGCCATAACGGTATCCGTTACCGAAAAAGAAAAAGAGTTGGTATCGTTCGCTGGGTTTTGGTCGGTGAATCCTAAAGTAGTAAGCACTCCGTTAACTTGATAATTACCGATGACAGTGGGAATGAAACTACTTGAAGGACTGACTAACGTATTACTTCCTGCTAACAAATTACTATACGAACCCATACCGGTAAAAACTGAACTTACACCTAGCTTAACATTCACATTATAATTTACAGTAGGAATTGAATTCGCTCCCACATTCGAAACGATAGCAGGAAAGCTGAATGCGCTCACTTGTTGATCGGGCAACATCGTATAAGCAGGTTGCCATTTAAAAGTATCTAAGGCTACATCATAAGACAACTGAGAAACGCTATCTAATTCATAAGCGAATAATACATCTGAAGCTGTATCCTGCATGATTCCCGCAATGGTGAGTTCACCTGGAACAAATGAATCCGTTATAAATACACCACCAGCAATTCCAATAGTTGGAGTAGTTAGTCCAATATCACTGTTTACATTATGAATTACAAAAGAGGGACTTCCCGAAGGCAAATTCAATCGAACTAAATTTGATGATATGCCACCACCTTGGTCGAAAGCCCATAGATAAGGTCCACCAAAACTGAGATTATCAATAGCAATTCCATAAATGCCTCCTAGTGTATGAGTAGCAAGCGGAATGGAATTAAGTACTGTGCCTGTTAGATCTACTTCCACTAAAGGAGAACCAAAATTGCTGATCCAAAAACCTCCCAAGCCACCATTCGTAAGCGGACTGTAGGTAATGCTTCTAGCATTAAATCCTATTCCAGCCATGCTAATTGTACTAACCAGCGTTTTCGTAGCTGGATCCACTTTTTTAATGATGGCAGTATTATCCGCCATGTATAAAAAAGTTCCATCTGTGGTGATACTTCTAACTCCAGAAGTTGGAGCTCCTACTCCTGCGATTTTAAAACCGGAAATTACAGTTCCTGCTGCAGTCAAGGTAAATAAAGAGTCCTTATTCCATTTTGCAACCCACCATTCGGTACCTGTCCAGGCTACAGCGGCAAAACCACTTGATCCAGAAACGGTGGAGTCGAGCATTGAAATAAACTGAATATCCCATAAGCTCGCAGCAGAAGGCGGAGTAATGTTACCACCATCAGGAATAGAGCCGGGGATGATTTCAGAAAGGCTAATTTTTTGAATCGGACGCTGGTCCAAATTCACTTTTTGAGAATAGCCCGTATTCACATTTAAGAATAAGGCGGAAACAATGATGAGTAGTAGATGCTTCATAGTTTGATTGATTAGAAATATATAGGCTAATTAAGTAAAAAAAATAACAAGTTGAACGAAAAACTAAAAATTGAATTGAAAATTGAAGCCTCGCGACGGATCCCATTCCTTCCCAGCGATAAAAGTATGAACTGTAATGAGCCTAATCAAAATTCAAAAGGTAAGGAAGTTAGAAATTCTCAGATACTATTTCTTATACCAACACCTAGTTTCAGTATCAATTTCTCTCTTCAAACAATTAAAAGCTTATTTAAAAAAAAGAGCCTGCGCATGCAGACTCTTTCTATTTCAATAAATAAAAGAAGATTAAACTCCTCTCAATTTTTCTTTATGCTTTGTAATTTGCTTACGCAACGCTTCCACCGCATTGTCGGTTGCCTCTTCAAAAGATTTACATTGCTCACTCGCAAAAAGCGTTTTTCCTGGAGTAGAGATCTTAATTTCAGCGATCTTGTTTCCTTTTTCATTGTCCTTATCTAAACGCAGAAAAACTTCTGATTCAACAATGGCGTCATACAACTGATTTAATTTCTCAACTTTCTCTTCAACGAACTTCAACAATTTTTGATCTGCATCAAAATGGATGGATTGAATTTTAACTTTCATATTCTTAATTTTTTAATTAATTGCGTTTATATTGATTATGCTTTTGGAAAAGCTTGTTTATATACTTCCTTTAATTTTTCAATGCTATTGTGGGTATAGACCTGCGTAGCGGCCAAACTACTATGACCTAAGATCTCTTTAATCGCGTTTATATCAGCTCCATGATTTAGCATAGCCGTAGCAAAGCTATGTCGTAAAATATGCGGACTTCGTTTCTTGCCGGTTGATACGAGGCTAATACTACTTTTCACAGTACGGTAAACGAATCCAGGATACATTTGGTTACCATTGTTTCCTAAGAAGAAATAGGGTGAATCTACTCCTACTTCGTTTAGAAAATCGGATCTCAATCCGAGGTAATTTTGTAAAATGATTTTAAATGAATTAGTGATCGGAATTTGTCGGACTTTATTCCGCTTACCCAGCACCGTAACGGTTAAACTAAACAAATTGACATCGCTAACTTTTAAACCTATCAACTCGGACAAACGAACACCCGTCCGATAAAAGAAATCGACCATTAAAAAGTTTCTTACCGATTGAAAATCGCCTGCTATTTCCATTTTAGGATCAAGAAGTCGTTCCATTTTTTCCTCATCCACATACTCAGGAAGCTTCTTTTTTGTTTTAGGAGCTTGCACTTTTAACATTGGATTTCTTTGGACGATTCTTTGACGCACTAAGTATCGATACAACGTTCGTAATGTTGTTATTTTACGATTAACAGAGCGTGGATCTAACTTGTCCTCCATCAGTGAAACGATCCAAGAACGAATGATAAAATGAGACGCTTCAGAAGGAGCTGTAATTTGATATTGCGATTGCAAAAAATCAAGAAACTGTTTTAGATCGGTATCATAAGCCAATACGGTGTGAGCCGAATATCTTTTTTCATGCTTCAAATAAGAGATAAAAGTATCGTACTCGCTATTCATATTGATCCTTCCCTAATTATTGCTTTGGTTACTACATCTACAACATAAAATGTATTGCTTCGGCATTATTACTACAACATAAAAGGCTACTTCTTCGGTCAAAACCTACGCAGTACTAAGTAATAACATAAAAACAATAAAAAAGTTGTATTGATACTATACTGCTTAGTTCGTTTTGCAGCTTGGCGAAGTGGCGGATTTAAAAGCACAAATGTTCAATTTATTACAAATGTTCATTAGTATTACAAATGTTCAATTTAGCACTGAACCCGCCATTTTGCCAAACTGCTGTTAGCCGTTCGGTTTTTATTA
>CAIXTT010000071.1 GCA_903922455.1 uncultured Bacteroidota bacterium
GCCTTTTTTTGTTTCCAAGAAGTATCATTTTCCTTATTCATTTTTGGAGAGATAGTCGATGCTTGCTGATCTTTAGTCGTCTTAATCAATAGAATGTGATTATTTTAGGCTGATCGTTGTTTTAGAGTTGAAAAAGGCTGAAATTTGATACTTCATATCCTATATAGAGCATTGTGAGCGAAAGTTTCGAAATTAAATTACCCCAGTTTGAAGGTCCTTTCGACCTTCTTCTTTTCTTTATAGAAAGGGATGAATTGGACATTCATGATATTCCCATCGCCAAAATCACCAACGATTTTTTGACTTATATGCATGATATGCAACCCATGGACATTGAATTGGCAAGTGAGTTCATTCTTGTCGCTTCTACTTTAATGCGTATCAAGGCAAAACTACTTCTCCCTCGTTATGAAAAAGACGAAGAAGGCAATGAGATTGATCCGCGTCACGACTTGGTTCGACAACTGCTCGACTACAAACAATTTAAAGCGGCCTCTGAAGAGTTAAGAGCGCTGGAAGATGAACGTATGATGCGTTTTCATCGCGGCAACTTAGAGCAAGAGCTTGCGAAATATAATGCAACGTCAGATGCAACTTATGCCGGCGAATTAAATCAGTTAACTTTATATCGACTCATTGCTACTTTCGAAAAAGTAATGTCGCGTTTTGAAGGCAATCAAAATAAAGTTACGCATACCGTCATTCAATATCCTTTTTCTATCGACAGTCAGAAGGATTACATCAATAAAACATTGATGAAAAAGCCGCAAGTAAATTTCATCGAGCTCTTTGAAGAATGTACCAGTAAACTGCATGCCGTATTCACGTTTCTCGCACTACTAGATCTTATTCAGAACAGAACCTTACTCATCTTCATGGGTGAAGGCTTTAATAATTTTGTGGTGAGTACGCTCGAAGCGGCACCCGAAGTTACAGCCCCAACGGAAGAGGATGCAAACTGATCCTCGAGAAATTCTTAAATTATTCTCTCCCAAAAAAATTATTTGGCCCATCTTGATTGGTCTGTGCGTAACGGCATTTTTGTTTTTTAAAGATTTTGACAAGGAAGCGTTTTCCGCCGTGAAGTGGAATTTGAATTCTTCTTGTTGGTTTTTTCTTGCTATCGTTTCCGTCGTTATTCGTGATTGGGCTTACATGATTCGTATTCGTGTGCTCACCGATCAATACCTGGATTGGAAACGCGCTTTCATTGTTATTATGCTTTGGGAATTTAGTTCTGCATTGGCTCCCGGAATGATTGGTGGTGGATTTATTTTCGCTATTTTCATTTTAAATCGAGAAGGACTTCACATGGGAAAAAGCATTACCGCTATTCTCAACTCTTCTTTTCTAGATGGTATTTTTCTGGCGGTGATGGCGCCCTTCGTTTATTTTATGGCAAGCAAGGATGCACTTTTTTCGGGTATCCATTTGAACACTAGTTTTGGTAACAGTATCTTCTATACTTTCTGGACAGTCTATTTTTTTATTCTCGCCTATAAATTATTTGTGGCTTATGCCCTATTTGTAAATCCACAATTCATAAAAAAAATCTTGCTGTATATGTTCTCCGCTCCTTTATTGCGAAGATGGAAAAGGCAAGCAAGAGAAACCGGCGATCAGCTAGTAATTGCCTCGAACGGATTAAAAAATAAAAGTAAAAAATATTGGATGTGGTGTTTGGGTGCCACCTTTGTTTCATGGACTGCCCGTTACTCTATTGTGAATTGCATCTTACACGCATTTCATGGCACTACTGCACTCAATGATTTTGTAATTTATGGGAAACAAGTTATCATGGGCATCATCATTTTAGTAAGTCCAACACCGGGTGGCAGTGGATTAGCAGAATTTATGTTCACCGATTTTTTAGGAGAATTTATTTCAAAAGGTCTCGCACCAACGCTCAGTATTTTGTGGAGAATGCTAAGCTACTACCCCTATTTATTGATAGGCGCTATTCTTCTCCCTCGATGGATTCGCAATCACATCAAGATTGAAAAATTAAAATTGTAATCAATAAATTACAAGCTAAAGGGAGCCCCTAAAAACCTCGCAGACGAGGCCTGCAATAATTTTCAACACCGGAGTTTACCAATTGTAAATGAGGATTTGAAAATTTTTGTAAAACGAAGTATTCGGGGTTTTTAGAGGTTCCCTACAGGTTGTGGAGCTTCCATCACCGTACCACACTCCTTGCAAGTACAAAGGTCTTTGGATGCATAAAAATTACTCATCACTGCAGGCAACTGATTCACGATATCTTCTAAACTAAAAGATTCTTCATATAATTTCGCATTGCACTTTTCACAAAACCACATACACTTATCTTTTTCCTTTTGATCACGGTATCGCTCAATAACTAATCCGATGGTATTGGGTCCGCGCTGCGGTGAATGAGGAACACATCGTGGTAGCAAAAACATCTCGCCTTCCTTAATATGAATATCGCGTTGCTTCCCTTCATCAATAATTTTTACGACGATGTCGCCTTCAATTTGATAAAATAATTCTTCGGCTTCCTCCCAATGATAATCTTTTCGTGAGTTTGGTCCGCCCACAATCATCACGATAAAATCGTCGTTGGCTTTATAGACCTGCTGATTTCCAACAGGAGGTTTTAATAAATGACGATTTTCATCAATCCATTTGTTTAAGTTGAAAGCAGGGGCTATGGCCATAATTATTTCTTTTTTGGAGTACTAAATTAGAAAAAATAAAACAATTATAGACTTTTCATTCTTCCCCTTTCAGACTCCTCAAATAATAATATCTTCGCAATATGATGGATCTAAACTTACAAGGCAAAACCGCATTGGTTTGTGGTAGTACACAAGGGATTGGTTTTGCGGCCGCCACACAACTCGCGTTAATGGGTGCTCATGTGATTTTATTGGCTCGAAATGAAGAGAAATTGAAAGAAGCCGTAGCAACTCTTCATAAAGCCGAGAGTCAGCACCACTCCTATCTAGTTGCTGATTTTGCAAATCCCGATCAGTTGAAATCTATTTTAGATGGATATGTGAAAGCCAATAATCCCATTCATATCCTAGTAAATAATACAGGTGGCCCTCCCGCTGGACCTATTGCACAAGCGAAAACGGAAGAATTTGTTTCTGCTTTTTCCAATCACTTGCTCTGTAATCACATTTTAGCTCAGGCCTTGTTAGATGGGATGAAGAAAGAAAAGTACGGTCGCATTATTAATGTCATCAGTACCTCTGTAAAACAACCTTTGAAAGGTCTTGGCGTTTCCAATACCATCAGAGCAGCGGTTGCCAATTGGTCGAAGACTTTAGCAGGTGAAGTGGCATCATTTGGAATTACCGTGAATAATGTTTTACCGGGAGCTACTTCGACGCAACGTTTGCAGAGTATCATTTCTACTAAGTCAAAAAATACAGGTAACGCGGAGAATGTAATTACTCATGAAATGGAAAGTGAAATTCCGATGGGTCGATTTGCTGATCCTTCAGAGATTGCGAATGCCATTGCTTTTTTAGCTTCCCCCGCGGCCTCTTATATTACTGGAATTAATCTTCCAGTAGATGGCGGAAGAACTTCTTGTTTGTAATTAACTACTGTTTTTGAAGATGGGCACGTCGAAGAAAAAAAATCTTGGGTCCCTAATCGTTTTAGGAATTCTTCTTTTACTTTATTTACTTTTTTTCAAAAAGCCTGCAGAAGAAAATACACCCACGCGAAACGAAAGCGACCATCGCCAAGCTGCTTTTCGTCATCAACAAATTTACTACACGAAGCACGCACAATGTCGGATGGATTGCCGCAGCATTGATGAATCAGAAGTAAAAGAAATTTTACAAACGGGAGAAATCAATTATTCAAAAAGCGATATGAAATCCAAACCTTGCCCTAAGTATGCAGTAGAAGGAACTACGCACGATGGACAACATGTACGCATCATTGTTGGAAATTGTAATACACAAGCAAGTATTGTTACTGTAATTGATTTAAATAACGATGTTGAATGCGATTGCAATTAATTTTTTTAAGGAGTACTAAAATCGTAAAAGATAGTTGCTCCACTCATCATCACGGGTAATTTGCTCCATGTTTCAATAGAAGACAATTGTCTTACTACTAAATAATACGATTGATTCAATAAACCTACCGGCACGGGAACTGAAAAATTTCCGAAGATGTCCATAACGGCTTGCGTCGATTGAATGAGCGTATAAGGTGCAGAAGCATTTCTCCATTGAAGCTGTACGGTATCACAAAGCAAGTTATTCGTAGTGGCACCAACGTTATAGAGTCGAGGTGTTAATTCACCATTAAGAACATAAGATCCTTCGATCATGCATTTAACAGTAAGCACTGTGGATCCTGCACAATTTTGAATAACCACTGGCGAAGCGTTACCACAATCGATGGTAACTGAATAACTTCCTGCAGCATGTACGTAAATGCTGGATGTAGTGGCGCCAGTATTCCACAAATAACTATTTCCGGAAGTAGCAGTTAACAACACCGAATCGCCCGGACAAATAATGGTATCGGAAGCCGTAATGGTGGGATCAGGAATATATTTAAAAATTACATCATCAATTCGGTATTGTGCGGCTGCAGTTGATTGATAAAACCGCAAATGCAGATGAGTAGATTTAGGAATAGAACCAGTAGCAGTACGCAAATACCATCCTGAACCTCCAGTAATCACAGGAAAAGACAAGTCCGTAAAATTAATATTGTCAGTACTCACCTGAACTTTTAAATCTTGGCCAGTACTACCAACTGTACTTTTATAAATCCCAAAACTAACCTCCATGCTATTTGAATTCATGGAATTGATTCCAGAGATGGTAAAATATCGCCCAACAATATTTGTGATAAAAATATTTGATCCCACACTTGCTCCTGCGTAACCGCCCGAAGTTTGTGTGATGCGCACGTCTGCAGTACCTGTCATGGTGAACGCTATATTCTGAAATCCATTTGCATTTTCGTGGGTAGCAATAGGAATAGTACCTGTTGTAATTCCCATGCTTTCAGAAAATAAGTTTTGCAAAAGAGGAGTTGATCCAATGCTTACAGTAACGATATTACTTGTAGACACACATCCACCAACAGAAGTTACACTAACACTATACGAACCTGCAGCACTCGCGGAAATAGTAGAAGTAGTAGCGCCGGTTGACCACAAATAACTTATTCCAGAACTAGCCGTTAATGTTACAGCATTACCAGAACATATTTGTAATGGTCCTGCAGGAGAAACGCTAGACACTCCACCACCAAGAATAGAAAAAGAACTTTGTGCCATTGCATTGTTGGTAGTATTTACATCACCTGTTAAACTAGTAAACGCATTTACTAAATAAGAACCAAGTACAGTTGCCGAATAATTTATTCCTAATGTTACAATAGTATCTTGGCCGGGTGCAAGTGAACCTGAACTGAGTAAAAGATCAAAGGTCTGCATTGCATTATTTGGATTTTTAATAGAGGCATTTACTGTAACTAATGAAGAACTAAAATTAATGGTACTGGAGGCAAAATTATGAACTCGCAATTGTATCGTTCTATTTGCAGATGGGCAATACGTACCATTTGTAAGCAGCGCTGTTACACCTACATCTCCGCCTAACGAAATGGGGAATGTAAATTTCATCGTTACAGGCAAGTGATCGGATGCATTGTATAAAGCATTAATGATGGTTGGACTTGCAAACGTATTAGTAGGATGATTCAATGAATCATTATAATGATTTCCATCATTACCAAAAGCCTCCAAAGAATTGGGGACTACTTCCATTCCGCCAGCAAGAGAAATGGCTTGCGAATATAGAATCATATCAAATCGATCATCCAATCCACCTTCAACACCGGCGCCAAATAGTCGAGTCCTTGTTGACTGTGTATGATAAATAGAATAGGCAGCATTATTCCAGATGCCCGTAATATTAATCATGTCAATAAAATGGCCTTCGTTCCCTGATTGATCAAGTAGCAACTTTTGATATGCTGGTTCACTGCTTGAATAAATATTAAAATCACCCATTACCACAAAATTAGAACCTGGTAATAATGCATTAGTCACTTTTCGTAAACTATCTACTTCGGCAGTACGAATTTGCTCCTCCACCAAACCTGAACTAGCTTTTAAATGAACTCCATAAACTCTTAACGTATCACCTGAAGCAATATGCACCAACTTAAATTCATAGATATTTCTTAAATTAGTAACAATCGTTTTGGAATTAATAAATTGAAATTTTGATATCTTATAATAGAGACCTGCATCGGTATCTGGGCCATTCACAAAAGTAGCAGCGCCATATTGAATCGTAGTACTATTCATCACACCATTCAAAAACCAATTAAATCCTGCTGTTGATTGAACCTCCTCCACCACTAAAATATCTGGATTCATTGCTATAATTGCAGTTCTATAAAAGGGATGGCGAAGTGTAGTATCTGCAGCCGATGCAGACCCTGAACTTATATCGGGGTATTTTAATAAATTGTAGGCAGCCACCTTTACCGTATCATGCAATTGCGAATAGGCCACTACTGGAGCAAAGAATGAATACAAGAAGATTAAAAAACCAATAACGGATTCCATTTTTAGCTTAAAGTGCGTCGACAGAAATCTATTCAACAGATTTGACAACCTGTCTAATTGAATACCAAACATGTAAGGGGAGGGTTTTGCTTAGTTTAACGCAAGATAACAATTCCATTTTGATCCTGCAAGCAAAAAAACATGGGATGAAATTCATACTTTTACAACGCTGAATACAATTCCGATCTCGATGTTGAAATCTTGTGTTCTTCCAAGCGAAAAAGAAAATACTAGTTAGAATTCAATGCAAAAAATCAAGAATTATATCAACGGCGTTTTAGTTGAGCCCATCTCAGGAAATTATCTCGACAACTACAATCCTTCAACTGGAAAGGTATATAGTTTGATTCCGGATAGTAATGAGCAAGATGTTGAGCTCGCGGTAAAAGCAGCACAAGACGCCTTTCCGATATGGAGTGCATTGCCAACACAAAAACGTTCAGCGTTATTAATTCGATTAAGTGAATTAATTGAAAAAAATCTAGAAAAATTTGCAGTCGCCGAATCTGTTGATAACGGTAAGCCCGTATGGTTAGCAAGAACAGTAGATATTCCAAGAGCTGTTGACAATTTTCATTTTTATGCAACGGCTGCATTGCATCAAAGCACAGAAACACATTCGATGGGTGATGTAGCCTTAAATTATACACTCAGAACTCCAATAGGAATTGCAGGATGTATTTCTCCGTGGAATTTACCTCTGTATTTATTCTCATGGAAAATTGCGCCTGCCTTAGCTTCTGGAAATTGTGTGGTAGCCAAGCCCAGTGAAATCACACCCATGACGGCCTATTTGCTTTCCGAATTAGCGATTGAAGCAGGAATTCCAGCAGGGGTTCTGAACATTGTTCACGGATTGGGAACAAAAGTAGGATCTGCCATTGTTGCTCACCCAAAAATTCAAGCAATATCATTTACCGGCGGAACCAAAACCGGAGAACATATTGCTCGAGTTGCTGCGCCCATGTTTAAAAAACTTTCCTTAGAGTTAGGAGGAAAAAATCCAACCATTATTTTCGCAGATTGCGACTTTGATAAAGCTGTAAAAACAACAGTGCGCTCTTCATTTGCCAATCAAGGTGAAATATGTTTATGTGGTTCGCGTATTTTTATTGAAAGACCGTTGTATGAAAAATTTAAACTTGCGTTTTTAGAAGAAGTAAAAAAATTAAAAGTAGGAGATCCTTCCGATGACAAAAATTGGTTGGGCGCTATTGTCTCCAAACTACATATGGAAAAAATTCTATCCTATATTGCGTTAGCACAAGAAGAAGGAGGTAAAATTTTACACGGAGGAAACCGAGTTCAGTTAGATGGTGAGTTTGCAGAGGGGTATTTCATTGCACCCACCATCATCGAAGGACTTCCGCATGATTGCCGAACTAATCAGGAAGAAATATTTGGTCCGGTAGTAACACTACAACCGTTCGATACAGAAGAAGAAGTATTGAGTTATGCGAACAGTACCAATTACGGATTAGCAGCTTCTGTGTGGACGCAGCATCTTACCAAAGCGCATCATGTAGCCGCTAAATTGCACAGTGGAATCGTGTGGATCAATTGCTGGCTCTTGCGCGATCTTCGTACACCTTTCGGAGGAGTCAAATCGTCGGGAGTTGGCAGAGAAGGTGGATTTGAGGCATTGAATTTCTTTACGGAGGAAAAAAATATTTGTATAAAATTGTAGGTTACGATCCCGATAGCTATCGGGAACGAATCGATACGAATGTACGAATTACGAATAATACTAATTTCTAAGTTCAAGTTATAAGTGCAATTTTCTCTGAGAAGACTTTATTAGGCGTTTTATAATTAAATTTTCTGCCTGGTCTATTGTTTAATTTCGTTAGCTTTGATTCGATTTATAAATAACAAACATGAAAAAGACATTGAATTTAATTATTCTGGCCACATGCCTATCATTAACAAACTCTTGTAAAAAGGATGAAACAGAAGTGACTGCAACTGTGCTAACTCACGAACAGCAAGTCGAAGTATCTTTAAATGGATTTGTTTCAAATTTAGTAGCTACTCCACCAACATCGGTAGATTTATCTAACCGTGTAAAACAATATTTGCAAAGCAGTCCTTCTTACTTTTTTGGTACTACTGTAACGTTATTAGATAGTTCTGAAATCGCAACTGATAGTCCTTACTGGTATCGATCAGCAGATAGTTTATTAACTACAAGCCTTATGGACACGGCATACCATATTAATAATCAAACTTGGCTAAGACAACCAATAGATAGCGGGTACGCAATATGGACTGCCCCATATTTCGATGCTGGTGGTGGCAATATCTGGATGAAAACGAGAGCTGTTCCTGTCATAGTAAACGGAAAAACTATTGCTGTAGCAACTACCGATTTAGCGCTATAATGCCTGTTGGATTTGTAGATTTTAAATGATCAATTACGATAGTTAGAAGTACACTAGAGAATATGTTCAGACAATAAAAGGAGCAATTAATTGCTCCTTTTTGTTTATCACCCAATTGTCAAACAATATGCGGCAACCAAAATTCACTCATATTCAGTAGAAAAACACCTCGATACATTCTTTTAAAAATAACAGAAGAAAACTTTGCTTAAAATACTTGAAGCTCCTTGCCCATAGGACCAGATAGCACTTGCATAGTATCATCCGGCGAATTGTTTCGCCATTGACCAACGACAATCTTTTGCATTCCACTTCTTCCAACCGGAAACAGTGCAGAATGCCATGAAAACAATCTTTCTGAAGTGAGTGCCTCTTGGAAATGTTGTACCTTTCGGAGGAGTCAAATCGTCGGGAGTTGGCAGAGAAGGTGGATTTGAGGCATTGAATTTCTTTACGGAGGAAAAAAACGTTTGTATAAAACTTTAGGTTTCTACAAATTTTAATTGACGCGAAATGCGAATAAACACGAAATGCGAAAGTTTTACAAAAAATCAATCATAAAAAATCATAGCGAAGTCTCGCTACCATCTTAAAAAATCAGTGCCTGCCTGCCGAAGCTTTAGCATAGGTAGGGCCTATCAGAAAATATAGTTAGTAGCATAATTTATTTAACAATGGACAGTAAAAAAGTGTTTTTAGAGAACGAAAAAATAAAAATTGCTGTGTTGCCATTAGGGGCAGAGCTTTGCAGCTTATATCATAAGCAACATCGTTTGCAATATTTGTGGCAGGCGGGAGAAGCTTGGACGAAACATTCTCCGGTATTGTTTCCTATTGTTGGGCAGTTAAAGAATAATGAATACATCCATCAGCAAAAAAAATACACTTTACCTCGACACGGGTTTGCGAGAGAGGAAACTTTTTCAGTGTTAGAGCTACAAAATCATAAAGTAGTTTTTCGCTTGTCGGACGATGAGAATACCCGAAAAAATTATCCATTCAATTTTCATTTCGATATCCACTATCAATTAATCGAATCTGAAATAATTATTACTTATTCGGTGACAAATACTGGAAACGAAAAAATGTATTTTTCGGTAGGTGCGCATCCTGCTTTTCGTGTACCTCTTGATCTACGAGATAGCTATGATGATTATTATTTAGAATTTGACCAAGAAGAACATTCGGAACGCTGGCCTATAAAAGATGGACTGATTGACGTTGCTCCTACTGCATTTTTCAACTCCCAAAAAATCCATCTTACAAAAGAACTTTTTGCTAACGATGCCTTAGTGTTTAAAAAAATAAATTCCCAACAAATCCATTTGCGTTCTACCAAACATGAGCATGGATTAACTGTAACGGTGAACTCTTGTCCCTACCTTGGTTTGTGGGCTGCGAAGGGCGCTGACTTTTTATGCATTGAACCTTGGCAA
>CAIXTT010000072.1 GCA_903922455.1 uncultured Bacteroidota bacterium
TATTCGAGTACAAGAAGACAAAGAACCCGCCAATTTACTTAACGATTACTACGCCGAAGAAAAATACGCGAGGCATGTGGGCATGTATTATCGTATCATTTCTGACATTGAATTCAATTTTATTTCAGGAGACACTACATCTGGTTACATTTACACAGAAAAGATGTCTTCATATACGCTTTAAAATTTACGTTTATCAGTCTATTTTTTCAATTAAATTATTCTTAAGCTATAAAAATATTTAGCTAATTTCATCCAGTTTGTCAGAATAGGATAATCTTTGCTTTCTTCATATCATTTTCTCATATCTTTTTTGTTGAATTGCTATTTTTTTGCTTAATTTAGATCGATCTTTACGGCACGAAAAAATATGCGAAAAATATTGGAATGTATTATCGACTCATTTTCGATCTTAGATTATTACCAAAAGACACAATAGATTTTGATACAATAGCTGGATCTATCTACACCGAAAAATTAACTGCTTACACGCCATGAAACTAAAATTTATTCTGACCATCATTACCCTCTCTTGCATTCAACAATCTTTTGCTCAAGATCGTTACGTCATATTTTTCAGTGATAAGAACAACTCGCCATTTTCAATTTCATCTCCATTAGATTTTCTCTCTCAACGAGCCATCAACAGACGAATCACTCAAAACATTTCCATTGACCAAAGCGATCTTCCAGTAAATCCACAATACATTTCAGGTGTAGCGGGCACAGGAGCTTTTGTGATGCGTTCGAGCAAGTGGTTTAATGCAGCCATCATCGAAACTACAAACCCCTCTGTCCTCGCCGCTATTAATCAACTTCCTTATGTGCTCAATGTGCAGAATGTAAGTAAGCCAAAACCCAACCCCGATCTCACCAACAAATTCGATCATTTAATTAAAGATGTTCATCCATCTTCAGTGGCACAACGTACTGATGGAACACAATCATTTAATTATGGAAATGGTTTTATTCAAACCAATATGCTTGGACTAGTTTCATTGCACAACCAAGGATTTACCGGTGCAGGTAGATTAATTGCCGTTTTAGATGCTGGATTTTTGGATGTACCAAACATGATTTGTTTTGATAGCATTCTATTAAACAATCAGATTAAACACACTTGGGATTTTGTAGATAATGAATCCGATGTTTACGACGATCATTATCATGGAGCAGCGGTACTTTCATGCATGGCTTCCAATGTTCCCGATACCTTAGTGGGTACTGCGCCTCATGCAGATTATATTTTGCTAAGAACCGAAGATGCAAATTCGGAATTCATTATTGAAGAATACAATTGGGCCATTGGAGCAGAATTCGCCGACTCCGTTGGTGCTGATTTAATCAACTCCTCCTTAGGTTATACTGAGTTTAATGACCCATCACAAAATCATGCATACTCCGACATGGATGGAAATACGAATCCAGTAACCATAGCGGCCGATTGGGCAGCGCAAAAAGGAATTCTAGTGGTGAACAGTGCTGGCAATGAAGGAAGCAGTCCTTGGAATTACATCAGTGCACCTGCAGATGCCGACTCGATACTCGCTATAGGGGCAGTTGACTTTAGTGGAGCCTACGCCTCTTTTAGTGGAAATGGACCTTCCTTTGATAATCGAGTGAAACCAGATGTAGCTGCTCAAGGCCAAAACACGTGGTTATATTCTCCTTTCAGCAATAATCAAGTAACACAAGGTAATGGAACCTCCTTCTCTGGACCTGTGCTTTGTGGTGCTGCAGCGTGTTTATGGCAAGCTTGGTCACAAAAATCAAACATGGATATCATTCAAGTAATAAAGCGCAGTGCACATCAATATTCAAATCCAGATACCTTATTAGGATTTGGCATTCCAAATTTATCACTTGCGAATAGTTTGTTAAACTTAGGCGATATTAATATCCCTCAAAATACTATTCTTCATGTTTATCCAAATCCAGTTTCTAATGGAGAAACTATTCATTTAGTTTATTATGCTCAGCATAGTAATTCAGCTAAACTTTCTATTTATGATGTTTGTGGGAAGATGGTATTACAACAAGAAATGAACACCATACAAGGGGCATTAAATAAAATTGATTTACAGGTAAATTTATCGAAAGGTTGCTACTTTATAGAAATTAATGATGGTAAGACAAACTCCATCAAAAAACTAATGAACCAATAAATTAAATTGCATGGTCAGTGAAAACAATCCAATTAAGCTGACAATGAAATAAGGAACTAAGGTAGCAGCACCGCTATAATCCTTGGTAATTCTTTGTCCAAAAATAAGCATCAGTAACGTTAATGATGAAAACCAGGCACCCCATTGGGCAATGTATGGACCTTTGCTTGTAAGCAAGTGAATCATTCCACCGAAAGAGAGCACTCCACTAATCAATTCTGAAAAAGTAAGTACATAAAACAATAGTCCGACGTATTTATAGAGCGCACTTTTTGTAAACTTTTGTTGGATCCATCCTAGCTCCTTTTTATGATTTACAATTTTATCAATTCCCGATTGAAGGAATACAATGGCAAGGAAGGA
>CAIXTT010000073.1 GCA_903922455.1 uncultured Bacteroidota bacterium
CCTAAGTAAAGATGTAATTTTCAAAGACCTTGGATTGATGATCATCGATGAAGAACAAAAATTTGGAGTGGCTGCAAAAGAAAAATTGAAATCCATTCGTGTAAATGTAGATACGCTTACACTAACGGCTACACCTATACCTAGAACACTTCAGTTTTCATTGATGGGTGCTCGTGATTTAAGTATAATCAATACACCTCCTCCCAATCGACACCCTGTTACAACGGAGGTACATGTATTTAATGAACATCTTATCAAAGAAGCCATCAACTTAGAAATTTCGAGAGGGGGTCAAGTGTTCTTTGTGCACAATCGCGTTCAAGACATTCATGATATTGAAGCGATGATACGTAGGCTTTGTCCTGATGTAAGAACTAGTGTAGGACATGGTCAGATGGATGGAAGTAAATTAGAGGAAGTTTTAGTCAACTTTATAGAAGGTGATTCCGATGTACTCATCGCAACTACCATTATAGAATCTGGATTAGACATCAGCAACGCCAATACCATCATCATCAACAATGCCCATTACTTTGGATTAAGTGATTTACATCAAATGCGTGGGCGCGTTGGCAGATCAAATAAAAAAGCTTTTTGTTATTTATTAGCTCCACCATTAACCGTACTAACTTCGGAAGCGAGGCAGCGTCTTAAAGCAATTGAAGAGCATGCAGATTTAGGTAGCGGGTTCAATGTTGCTATGAAAGATTTAGATATTCGCGGAGCTGGAAATATGTTGGGTGGCGAACAAAGCGGATTCATTTCAGACATTGGATTTGAGATGTACCATAAAATATTAGACGAAGCCATTCAGGAATTAAAAGAATCAGACTTTAACCATTTATTTCCTCCTGAGGAAAATCAAACTTTTGTAAGAGATTGTCAGATTGATTCTGATATGGAGATGCGTATTCCCGAAGAATACATTCAAAACATTGCGGAGCGACTACATTTATATAAAGAATTAGATGAAATTGAAACCGAAGAAAAATTAATTCAATTTGCCGCACAATTAAAAGATCGATTTGGACCTGTACCACAACAAGTGTTTGTTTTGATGGATACTATTCGACTACGATGGCAAGCAAAACAATTAGGATTTGAAAAAATTCTTTTAAAAAATAGAACATTAAAAGCTTATTTTATTTCCAATCAAAAGTCGGCCTATTTCCAAAGTCCATTATTTTCATCCATTCTAAAATTCGTTCAATTACATCCGCGTGCATGTAAAATGAAAGAAGACAAAGGAAAATTAAGCTTGACATTAGTAAACATTGGAAGTGTAAAAGAAGCTATTCGACTTTTGGATCGAATGATGGAAAAAGAACCTGTCACTTAATTATATTCTATTAAATTTTGTTTGAAATATTTACAATATTTATTTAAAGAAATTCAATTGACTTCCGATTTCTGAATTAAACTCGAAGTCCAAACAGTCCACTATTTTGTGTTTTTCGCCCCATTTCATCGTCTATTTGCCAAAAACAATGGGCTGAAAGTACTTTGTTGCCCGAACTTTGAGTTATATCAAAAAATAGAAAAAAATGAAAACTGTATCCATTCTCATTATTGCATTGGGCATATTATGTATAATATGGCAACAATATCTTGATGTAAGAGCAAAGAATACCAATTCCTAATCTCACATTTCAAATGGGTTGATTGCTTATTCAATCCTTCCCTTTTTTCATTACTAAATCTTAATTGATTTTCCATCAATTATGCTTTTAATGACTTAGACATACTATCTTTGCAGCCTTATGAAAATTTCTAAAAAGGCTAAAGGTGCTCTAGTCGACTCCAATGGAGCAGTAAAAATTAATACCAGTCAAATTCCTAATGCAGGCAAAGGGTTGTTTGCACTCGTTGAATTTAAGCGCGGAGATATTGTATGCGAATATGAGGGCGAAATTGTGACTTGGGCAGAATGTGAAAAACGTTCTCAAGAGGGTCATGAAGGTTATGCTTTTTTTATGACTAAAAATCGTTGTGTTGATGCTTATTTTACGCCTTGGGCCTTTGGGCGTTATGCAAATGATGCTAGGGGTGTTGGACGCGTTGAAGGATTAAAAAACAACGCTCAATATGAAATTAAGCGCCGAGATGGAGTACAGAAAGTATTTATAGTTGCTACCCGTACGATCCAACCGGGCCAAGAAGTTTTCGTACATTATGGAGATGATTATTGGAGATATTTAGATGGCACTCGTGAAATTATTTTAGAACGAGAGCGTCAAAAAAGAAAAGAAAACAAATTGAAAAAATTGGCCATCGAAAATGGAACTAAGCATAATGGTCATACTAAAACGACTGTTAAAAAAGTGATAAAAGAATTAGAGTTGGCGTAATTTTTATTAAATCAACAATTACTTGTTGATTGATTTAACTATTTTTAAACATTGCACTGACTTTTTTGGTATATTTTTGCATCCAACAAAGACAGAAAGATATGATGAACGTTTCGATAGCGATAGTGGTTATAACCTTTGCCTTGGTTATTTACAGTCAGATTACAGATTCCTTTTTTAGTCGTAAAAAGTCGAACGACTAAATTGATTTTCGATTCCTTAAAAATACCTTTATGCGAATTTTAATTTTTCGCAAGTAATTAAAGCCTCCTATAGTTGTGTTATCCCCATAATCGGGGATTTCTTTTTTATTGAGCATTTTGGCACAAGCCTTGAAACTAGCTTTTTAAACTAATTAAAACATTAGGAGGACAAAAAATGAAAAACATGATCTCTACTTTAGTAATCGCTTGCATTCTATCATTATATGCAAATGCTGATCACCGCTTGTCAGACCTCCACATCAGGAAATTTGACAATGCTCCGGTCTTGGTACAGTTAGACAATCAATTCGTAGACAACCCAGGACCCGTTAAAAAGATTAACAATTTAGAAGCCGGAAGGTATCGATTAAAGATCTGGACCATCCAACATCCTTATCACTATAATCCAGGCTTTAGAAGATTACTTTATAATGGATTTATTGATGTACCTGCGGGTGCTGAAGTTCGAGCTATGTTAACTAAAAACAATACCATTCGCATCAACCAAGTCATTCCGAACTTTGTTCCTGTACCTGTTGACCCTAATTGCAATCCTTACGCTCCATTCAATCCAACTCCAGTTGGATATCAGTCACAACATCACCTGATGTTGCCTGCTGAATTCAATGCGTTATTAAATACAATTGATAATCAAAGTTTCGAAAGCACTAAAATGGTGATTGCGAAACAAACCATTAGAGACCATGAAATGATGACCACATCGCAAGTGATAGACTTAATGAATTTATTGAGTTTTGAATCGAGCAAATTAGAATTAGCAAAGTATGCCTATCAATATACCGTTGATCGACACAAGTACTTTCAACTGTTTAATCATTTCTCCTTTGATAGTAGTGTA
>CAIXTT010000074.1 GCA_903922455.1 uncultured Bacteroidota bacterium
CTTTTTTGGGAGATGGATTTTCGCTAGATGCGTGAATAGTCGTAAATTCAAAATAAACGTCTTCGTGTCGTAAAATCATATCTTCCCTTAATAAATTATGCATCACTAAAATTTGTTGTTGTGTATGTTTTGGGGTGAAGATGAGCAACGAAGGATCCTTGCCAATTATATTTTCAATTTAGCCTTGTGTGGTTGTGAAATTAGTTTTTATTAAATTACAAAAAGTGTTCTTCGTGTCATCGTATAATTCTTCTCCTTTTATACCTACAGCCTCTCCACTCGCCTTCCTGCCGGCGATGCGAACCTATCCATGGGGGAGTGGTAATTATTATTTATTTTAGAATTTTATATTGAAAATTATTAAGTGTTTTTAGGTTAAATGAAGGAAAGGAATATACCAATATGACCCTGCCCCTCTCCTGTGGTGAGGGGTAGGGAGAGGCTTGAATATTATGGATTGCGTAAAGTATTATTCATATTTTTTTAATTTCGCAAAATGCCTAAATCTAAAGAACTTACTCCTCGTAAATACGATTTCTCGTTTTTCGAGGATGTCCATGCTGTTGCCCGACTCATTCCGAAAGGACGAGTTACTTCGTACGGAGCCATTGCAAAGTATTTGGGTGCGGCAAAGTCTGCACGTATGGTAGGTTGGGCGATGAATGCCGCGCATGGAGTAACTCCTTCCGTTCCGGCGCAACGTGTGGTGAATCGGAATGGACTCCTTAGCGGCAAACATCATTTTGGAGAAGTAGATGCCATGGAAAAAATGTTGAAGAAGGATGGCGTGGAGGTGAAAAATGATCTGGTGGTTCGATTTAAGGAACTTTTTTGGGATCCAGTGGTAGAGTTGGATGAATTTTAGTGAAACTCATTTTTTTGTTTTGTATGAATTGATTTCAATGATTGATTCATCTGAAATTACACGATGAAAATTTTTCAAAATCTTCCATTTTCACATTTGCGAATGATTTAAGTTTGCAGGGATTCTATGAAAAAAGTTCAAATTTGTCTTTCGGGCGGTGGTGCACGTGGTTTTGCTCATTTGGGAGTTGTGGAAGCCTTACTAGAAATGGGTATTGAGATTTCGCGTTACAGTGGAACCAGCGCTGGAGCGATGGCAGGTGCTTTTTTAGCAGCCGGATATGAACCGCGTGTAGTGTTGGATTTGTTAGTGGAAAATAAAATTTTTAGAATGTTTCGCGGTGCGTTTAGTCGTGGAATTCTAAAGATGGATAAAGTGGAAACATTTTTCGAGCAGTATTTACCCGCTACTTTTGATGGATTCAAAATTCCCATATTCATTGCAGTGACTGATATTTTATCTGGAAAAATATATTACATCAGCGAAGGGGATGTGAAGCCGGTGGTGTTGGGATCCTGCTCCATTCCTGGACTCTTTAAACCCGTAAAGTATAAGCAAATGTTGTTGGTAGATGGTGGTGTACTGAATAATTTACCCGTCGAGCCTTTGCAGAATTTTAAAGATACTATTGTCGGTGTTCATGTAAATCCAGTGGGGGAAATTACTAATGTATCATCAACTTGGTCGGTGCTTGAGCGTACTTTTCACTTGGGAGTATTTAGCAATACCGTTTATCGTGAAGAAAAATGTGCGGTACTCATCGAACCAAATGAGTTAAAGAACACGAAAGTTTTTGATTATAAAAAGGCAAAGGATTTTTATACAATTGGCTATAATCAAGTGATGAGTCAAAGCCAGGAAATTCTTGAAAAACTATCTAATACCGACCCTACAATTAAAATAGTCCCGTCAAATAAGAATAAGTCTATGTAGGTCGGTATTATACAACCTATTTATTGGTTTGAAATTTTATAAAATTGATATAAATGGCAAGAAGTCAATTGCTTGGCAATTCGGTCACGTAAAACTATCTTTGCAATATAATTAATAGGTGCAGGAATGCAGGATACTATGGCTCAAAATATTGAATTTAATAAAAACGAAGATACCAATAAATTACTTTTAAGTTCTTTACAGCAAAGGTTGCAAGGCGTTTACGAAGGTGGAGGGAAGAAGAGTGCAGAGAAACAAAAAGAAAAAGGTAAGCTCTTAGCTCGTGAGCGAATTGCCTACTTGTTAGATACGGACGCTTCACAAATTGAAATTGGTGCATTAGCGGCCGATGGAATGTATCAAGATGTAGGCGGATGTCCTTCTGCGGGGGTGGTAGTCGTTATAGGTTATGTTTCGGGTCGGCAATGTATTGTGGTGGCCAATGATGCAACCGTAAAAGCAGGCGCCTGGTTTCCGATGACCGCAAAAAAGAATTTGCGCGCACAGGAAATTGCCATGGAAAACCGTTTGCCAATTGTTTATTTGGTGGATAGTGCCGGTGTGTTTTTGCCCATGCAAGATGAAATTTTTCCCGATAAAGAACACTTCGGACGGATTTTTAGAAATAATGCCGTGATGAGTTCCATGGGAATTATTCAAATTGCGGCCATCATGGGTTCGTGTGTTGCCGGAGGAGCTTATCTGCCCATCATGAGCGACGAAGCGATGATTGTAGATAAAACAGGTTCTGTTTTTTTGGCGGGATCTTATCTCGTGAAATCAGCAATTGGTGAAGATGTAGATAACGAAACATTAGGTGGTGCTACTACGCAAAGTGAAATTTCAGGAGTAACGGATAATAAATTTCCTGATGACCAAAGTTGTTTGGATTATATCAAACGCGTTTTTTCAAAGTTGGGACGTTTGCCCGATGCTGGATTTGACAGAGCTGAAGCCGCACTTCCAAAGAAAGACGAGAAAGAAATTTTTGGTATTATCCCAGAGGCGCGCGATAAGCAATATGATATGCTCGAAATTATTCATCGCTTAGTTGACAACAGCGAATTCGATGAGTATAAAGATAAATATGGTCAAACTATTTTATGTGGTTATGCTCGTTTAGATGGATGGGCCGTAGGTATTGTTGCGAATCAGCGTAAAGTAGTGAAGAGTAAGAAAGGCGAAATGCAAATTGGCGGAGTAATTTTTAGTGATAGCGCAGATAAAGCGGCGCGATTTATTATGAATTGTAATCAACGAAAAATTCCGTTGGTATTTGTTCAAGATGTCACTGGATTTATGGTGGGATCTCGCTCGGAGCAAGGAGGAATCATTAAGGACGGAGCGAAGTTGGTGAGTGCTGTTGCAAATTCGGTAGTTCCTAAATTTACCATTATCATTGGAAATTCTTTTGGTGCTGGAAATTATGCGATGTGTGGAAAAGCCTATGATCCACGTTTGATCTTCGCTTGGCCCAGTGCACAAATTGCAGTGATGGGAGGAGCACAGTCTGCAAAAACGATTTTGCAAATTCAAACAGCAACACTGAAAGCAAAAGGAAAAGAATTTACAGAGGAAGAAGAAAATGCGCTCTTGAAAAAAATCACCGATCGTTATAACGAACAAATGTCTGCATATTATGCTGCAGCAAGATTGTGGGTAGATGCGATCATCGATCCTTTGGAAACGCGGAAGTGGATCTCGATGGGAATAGAAATGGCGAATCATGCGCCCATCGAAAAGCAATTTAATGTAGGGATCATACAGACTTAGAATTTTTTATTGGTTGAAGCATCCATCTAAAGAAGAAAAAAGGAATTGAATGGCAAATATCTTTGAGTTTAATGGTTATCGCCCCGTGATACACGAGAGTGCATTCGTTCATCCCAATGCCACCGTTACAGGGAATGTAATTATTGGGAAGAAGGTGTACATCGGTCCAGGCGCTGCTATTCGTGGCGATTGGGGTGCTATTATTATTGAAGATGGTTGCAACGTTCAAGAAAATTGCACAATACACATGTTTCCCGGTGTTACCGTTCTTCTAAAAGAAGGAGCGCACATTGGTCATGGCGCCATTATTCATGGTGCTACTATAGGTAAAAATGTGCTAGTAGGAATGAATGCCGTGGTGATGGATAGAGTGATCGTAGGTGATCATTCATTAGTAGGTGCGTTGTGTTTTATTCCCGAAGGCATGCAAATTCCAGAACGGAAAATAGTGGTGGGGAATCCAGCCAAAATTATCAAAGACATCACCGATGAAATGATTGCTTGGAAAACAAAAGGCACGCAATTGTATCAGCAACTCCCTGAAGAGTTATACAAAACACTAAAACCATGCGAACCTTTGCGTGAAATCCCAACTGATAGAGTAGTTCAAGATTCGAATTACAGCACCTGGAATCAGCAGAATGAAAAAGATAGCTTGTGAGGACAAGTAAGAATCTGTATACTTATAGACGAATGAAAAATTGGATCGCAGTGGTATTCCTTTTTGTGTTGAGTGTTGCCAAGGTGCAAGCACAAATTCCCGTGATACTGCGTGTGGCCGCCGCCGAACAAGCCGATAGTATTGGTTGTAATTTTGTGCGTGAGTTGTGTCGCATTTCGTATGATGCCATCCTCAGTGGAAATGTAAAACTGTGGAATTCCTCCAATAAAGAATTTCACATCATCGCACAAAGTTTAAAAGAGATTGATGCCAGTGCAAACACTTCTTTTTTGAATCAAGAAGTAATTTTTATTTATGAGATGTGGACTCATTCCAATAAAGAATTAAAAAGTGCAACCAGTGGATTTTTATTTTCAAATCGCAATTCCAAGGGAGAAGATGTAGAATACGGGTATGTGGAGTATACCGATTTGCAAGAGTTTTTAATGCGCGAAAGAGTAATCACCAATGCCAACGGAAATTTTAATTCCAACTTGGCGAGTTTTCTGAATGCTAAAAATTATAATTATCAGTTCTTGCAGTTTGCAGGGAAGGTGATCAACAATGTAACAGATTCGAAAAAAATTAGAGATGAGTATATCGGAAATTTGCTATTTAATGTCAGTGCATTTTCTATGAACCAAGTGCCGCAAAAATTAGTCGTATGGACCTTAGATAAATCAACTGAAGCCCCAAGCGAGAAAGTAAATAATGGAAATGATCTGTTGGCTGCTATAGGCGAATATCTAAAAAACAATCAAGAAGTTTTTTTCAATTTGGGTGCCGACAAATTATCCAACTTTACGCAGAAGACCAAATGGAAAGTAACTAAGATTGAAGTAAATGAATTGTGGAAGAAAGTAGGAGCGGAGTTGCTGTATGATCCATTAGGTCTAATCATTTACATTAACGATGCTCCTTTAACCGAGATTCCCTATAAAGATTTATTAAAGATAGATGTAAAAATTAATGAGCATCAACTCATCGATTTTATTCGTAGTAAGAATTTCAACTTCGTCATTCGTAAAATAAATCAACAGCAAATTACCCGCAGTCAGGCGTATTTATATCAAAAAGCACTGGTGCAAAGCCCTTGGAATAAAGTGAGTTATTTTGTGGAGAATTATTAAATCATCGAGTATAGGCGTATTCCAGTTTAATTTGCATTGAATTTGAGTCCTTTAATCATATTTTTTTTAAATTTGTAACATCACTCTAGAAGCACGTATAACCCTTTCTTAAATTACTATTAAATTTATTAAGATGACAAAAATTAAATTTGGAACCGACGGATGGAGAGCCATCATTGCCGAAGAGTTCACGGTTGAAAATGTAGCGCGTGTTGCGGAAGGAACCGCCAAGTGGTTGTTGATGCAAAATGCAAAACCTAAAATTGTATTAGGTCACGATTGCCGTTTTGCAGGACAACTTTTTTGTGAAACCGTAGCTCGTGTCATGTGTACATTGGGCGTGCAAGTGGATCTGTCAAAAATATTTGTTTCTACACCCATGATTTCTTTAGGAGCGGTGAAGCTTAAAAAAGATTTAGGAATCATCATCACAGCTAGTCACAATCCACCCTCGTATAATGGCTTTAAACTCAAAGGGTCATTCGGCGGACCGTTGCAACCCTCATTAGTTTCTGAAATTGAAGATTTGATTCCCGAGAAATGCACTGTGAATTATGCTTCCATCGACATTTCAACTTTAGAAGCCAATGGTTCATTGACCTATGTTGATCTTGAAACCATGTATTGCGATCATGTAGAAGCCAACTTCGATCTTGATGTTATTAAGAAATCAGGATTGAATTTAGCTTTTGATGCCATGTATGGTTCAGGGCAAAATGTGATGAAGCGCTTGTTGCCTGATTTAACTTTTTTGCACTGCGACTATAACCCCTCATTCATGGGACAAGCTCCGGAGCCCATTCATAAAAACTTAACGGAATTTTCGAATTTAATTAAGAACAGCGGTAAAATCGATTCTGGTTTAGTAACCGATGGTGATGCTGATCGTTTAGGATTTTACGATGGCAAAGGAAATTTTGTCGATTCACATCATATCATTTTATTGTTGATTCACTATCTACATAAATACAAAGGCTTGGGTGGTAAAGTGTGTGTAGCGTTCTCTGCAACACCTAAAGTAGAGAAGTTGTGCAAACACTACGGACTCGAAATTGAGACCGTTAAAATCGGTTTTAAATACATTGCCGAAATCATGATTCATGAAGATGTGTTATTGGGTGGAGAAGAGTCGGGTGGTATTGCCATTAAGGGACATATTCCCGAGCGCGATGGCATTTGGATGGGTCTCACCATTTGGGAATTCATGGCCAAAAGTGGAAAAACATTAAATGATTTAATTGATGAAGTATATGCCATCGTTGGACCCTTTTCATTCGAACGAAACGATTTGCACATCAAAGAAGAAATCAAACAAAAAGTATTGGCCAATTGCAAATCTGGCAATTATTCAAACTTCGGTAAATACAAAGTAGCCAAGGTAGAAGATCTCGACGGCTACAAATACTTTTTCGAAAACGGCGATTGGTTAATGATTCGCGCCTCGGGCACAGAGCCTGTATTACGCACCTATGCCGAGTCTGGAACCAAGGAAGCTGCCTTCGACATCTTAAACGATGCGAAAGCAACGTTGTTGAATTAATCTAAGCTTACAAAATAAAAAGCAACATGGTCTTAGGACTGTGTTGCTTTTTTTTATGGACTAAACGAAATGCGTACAATTGTTGAGAGATGTATTTATATACTGACGAATAATTATGCACCACGACTAACTTGGCTGTTGTTTCAAGCAATAAAAAATCCAACATCAAATCGCGATGTCTAGCGACTAAAATCCAACATCCATCATCCAACACCTAACACCTAACATCTAAAAACCAAAAACCAACAACAACTAATTCTTCTTCTTCCTCTTCACTCTTTTCTCCGGATCTTCGTGGAAGAAATACTTAAAATCAATTCCAAAATAATCTCCACCCAGCGTGGTTCTTCCTGTTGCTGCTGGAAGTTTATCAAAATCTCTTTCTGGATAATATTCAACCAATGTATTGTAAATGGTGCTGAGCGA
>CAIXTT010000075.1 GCA_903922455.1 uncultured Bacteroidota bacterium
AATGCGATTACACATCAGAAGCTAATACTTCGTTTTTGCATCAGACCCGATGAGTAATTTATACTAATGCAACTTAGGATTATCCTGATGTAGAAATCGCGAAATGCGATTACACATCAGAAGCTAATACTTCGTTTTTGCATCAGACCCGATGAGTAATTTATACTCATGCAACTTAGGATTATCCTGATGTAGAAATCGCGAAATGCGATTACACATCAGAAGCTAATACTTCGTTTTTGCATCAGACCCGATGAGTAATTTATACTAATGCAACTTAGGATTATCCTGATGTAGAAATCGCGAAATGCGATTACACATCAGGATAATTGCAGATAAAAACGATGTTTTTATCTGCAATTATTTATTTTCCGGTCTTCTACGTGGAAAAATTTTACGCCACAAAGAAGTTTTTTTGTCAAATGAATCGACGTGCTTATAACGACGTTTATTTTTCTTCCAACGCTTCTTTACTTCTTTCGCTTGAATTTTTGCATGGCGCTTCTTCCCTATCTCAACCGCCGTTCTTTGTTTTTTAATCTGCTCTTGCTTCGCTTTATCCGCTTTCTTCTGCTTCTTTTTTGCGCTTGCGTCCGTTTGTGTAAATGCCACAGAAAACGGTATTAAAAGTAAAAGAAGGAAGAGTTTGATTTTTTTCATGAATAGAATAACGCAAATGTAAAAAGAATCATGTGCATAAAACTAAAAAACCCTGTCATCAATGACAGGGTTTTCAAAGGTATTGGAAGAAATAAGACCTTATCGTGCTTGAGGCGCACCAGGTACTCTGAATTTCATAGTATTTTGTTGTCCATTTATTGTATAACTTACAGCATACATATACATTGGATAATCTAAATTATAATTAACAGTAAAGCTTCCGTCGATCAATGGGATTTCTGTTTGTGTTACTTTCTTCGTTGTTTCAATGGCAATAATAGTAATGTCTGCTGTGGCTGGCGCCTCAGCTAATGCACTTCCATCTGCAGTACATGGGAAAAACTTCAATGTGGTTCCATTCGTTACCACTTCGAAGTTTACTTGTTGCTCCCCACCCATGATATAACCGCCACGCTTGCCTTTAGCAACTCCTTCGGTAGATTGAGCGTTGAGTCCCATAGGAACGATAAATACAAGACTGAGAATAAGTGTAAATAAGTGCTTTTTCATGATGTTGGTTTCTTTTGCAGTTCAAATATATAAATAATTCTACTAAAAATACAAATACTTATCTTAGCAGACCATGAAAAATTACGTGAAAGGCCATCTTTGTTGGGTTATCCTTCTAGGAATACTGGCTATTAACACCTCCTGCAAGAAAAATAAAGACCAGGTACCGAATGTAGCTGTTGATGAATATATCAACCTAAACCTACCCGATTATATCAACCTCAACGCCATAAACAACTGGGTTTATTACAATTACGCGGGAAACAAGGGGATTATTATTATTCGAACCTCCCCTACTGAGTTTAATGCTTATGAGCGTACTTGTACTTATGACCCATCGGTTTCATCGGCCTATGTGAAAGGAATTCCAAATGATATCTTTTGTGTGGATTCAACTTGTGGAAGTAAATTCAGCCTAATTGATGGATCGGTGGTTACCGGACCTGCCAGTGTTCCCTTATTAAAATATAGAACTCAGTTGCTTTCAAATAACTTGCTTCATATTTATAACTAGTTTTTTTTGACTACGAAGTAATCGCGTGAGTGAAATTCATTTGAAGTTGAGATTGGAAAATTTATCAAAAAATGTAATCCCAGTAATCGGGACATATAGATTTCGCTGAAGACTATACACCGCTAAATTTTCTCGCAAAGGCGCGGAGCCGCAAAGGCTGCGCTACAATAAATTTTCTCGCAAAAGCGCAATCCCGATAGCTATCCATCGGCCACCAAAGGCTTGCCGACGGCGCTGCGGGACGCAAAGTTTTCGTTGCGGAATTAGTTCACGATATTTTCTTGCTAAAGCGTGTAATTGCATCCCTCGACAAACTCAGATTAATGAGTAATTTTTTCACGAAGACCAATGCGCAAAGTTGTTAAGTACAAAAAATAGCTCTAAAAGTCTGTATTGATTTATACTTTTCCTTAAGCCCATCTTTAAAAATCCAACTCATAAAAAAAGGCCCTTCTTTCGAAGAGCCTTTTCTATTTTTAAGTAGATCTTAGTAACGGTAAGTATCCGACTTATACGGACCTGCAACAGTTACACCAATATATTCTGCTTGCTCAGGAGTTAATTCTTCAATTTCAACACCCACTTTTGATAAGTGCAAACGAGCTACTTTCTCATCTAAATGTTTTGGTAATGTATATACCTCATTCTTATATTTTCCAGTGTTCATCCATAATTCTAATTGAGCCAACGTTTGGTTCGTGAAAGAATTAGACATTACAAAGCTTGGATGACCCATTGCGCAACCTAAGTTTACTAAGCGACCTTCTGCTAGGATGATAATATCCTTTCCGTCGATGGTGTACTTGTCAACTTGAGGCTTGATCGTTTCCTTCGTATGTCCGTAGTTCTTATTCAACCAAGCCATATCAATTTCATTATCGAAGTGACCGATATTACAAACTACTGCATTATGTTTCATAGCACGGAAATGATCTTCAGAAATGATATTATAGTTGCCAGTAGCTGTAACCACGATATCGGCTTCTTTCACTGCATTGATCATCTTCTTCACTTCATAACCTTCCATCGCTGCTTGCAATGCGCAGATAGGATCAATTTCAGTTACGATGGTACGAACTTTAGCATCTTTCAACGACTCAGCAGAACCTTTACCTACATCACCAAAACCGGCAACAACAGCCACCTTACCAGCAAGCATCAAATCAGTAGCACGACGCAAAGCATCCACTAAAGACTCACGACAACCGTACTTATTATCGAACTTCGACTTCGTTACAGAATCGTTGATGTTGATAGCTGGAAGAGATAATGTTCCGTTTTTCATACGATCATAAAGACGAAGAACACCTGTTGTCGTTTCTTCAGAAATTCCTTTGATACCTGAGATCAATTCTGGGAAACGATCCAACACCATATTCGTTAAATCACCACCATCATCTAATATCATATTTAGAGGCTGGCGCTCATCACCAAAAAACAAAGTTTGTTCAATACACCAATCAAACTCTTCTTCGTTCATCCCTTTCCAAGCATAAACAGAGATACCTGCAGCAGCAATGGCAGCCGCAGCATGATCTTGAGTTGAGAAAATATTACAAGATGACCAAGTTACCTCAGCTCCTAATTCTACTAATGTTTCGATTAAAACCGCGGTTTGAATAGTCATATGAAGACAACCTGCAACACGTGCATTCTTCAATGGCTTTTGTTTTCCGTATTCTTCACGAAGAGCCATTAATCCTGGCATTTCGGCCTCGGCAAGTTTAATTTCTTTGCGGCCCCATTCAGCTAAAGACATATCTTTAACTTTGTGCTTAACATACTGTGCTGTTTGCGTCTTCATAATTTAGTTGAAATTTTGTGCAAAGGTACGGTTATCCTCTTAAGAAACAATACCTTTATTGATTAGATTTATATTCTTATGCCACTCTTCTTCAACTCATTATTAACTACTGGAGCTCGAATATGGGTCTGGCATTTGAATGAAACAGAAGAAGCATTAAAAAAGTTTATTTCTGAAGAAGAATTTATTCACATTTCAAGCAAATATCATCATCCACAAAGAAAGCTACAGAAAGTGGCGACTAGTATTCTATTACATCATTTAGGTGAAGGTCAACTAGTTAATTTAGTTTACGATGATGAAGGCAAACCCTATCCTCAAGAAATTCCAGGTCATATTTCAATTTCTCATTCAAAAAATTTCGTCGGATTGCTTTATCATCCTATCATTTCTTGCGGGTTAGATTTGGAGGAAGTGGATGAGCGAGTTTTGAGAGTAGGTCCACGATTTATTAATGAACAGGAGCATAATTGGATTGACAAAGATTCTTTAATGCGGGATTCGGGCTTAATTTGGAGCGTGAAAGAATGTCTCTTTAAAAATATTGGAGGGGGTGGAATTTTATTCAAGGAACATTTGAATGTTGAAGCACCTCATTTAGTTTCAAGTTATAACGGATCTGGTTTGGCAAGTTATGATGGACCCCAGGGTAAAAAAATGTTCAAATATCAACATGAATATTTGGATGGAGTTCTTATGGTTCATACTATTGCAATAGAGTAATCGACAGCAAAAAGAACGAATCATGATTTATCAGAAAATTGTAGAAGCAAAACATGAAGGTCGTCGATTACTTGCCGTACTCATTGATCCTGACAAAGCACAAAGTAAACACCTTGATAAATTGTGTTCCCATTGCAATGAAGTGGGAGTCGACTTTTATTTTGTGGGCGGAAGTCTAATTACGACAGGAGATCTTGCGCATACTATTCAATCCATCAAGAAAAGAAGTGATATTCCTATTGTAATTTTTCCAGGCAATCATCAGCAAGTTGATGAATATGCAGATGCTATTTTATTGCTCTCTTTAATTTCAGGCAGAAATCCTGATTTATTAATTGGGCAACATGTGATGGCAGCACAGCGATTAAAAGCAGCGGAGATTGAAATTATTCCGACAGGCTATTTGTTAATTGATGGCGGCAACATGACGGCTGTCCAATATGTGAGCGGCACTGCTCCTATTCCGGTTGGAAAGACAGATATTGCAGCGTATACAGCACTTGCAGGAGAACAGTTGGGATTAAAATTAATTTTTGCAGAAGCGGGTTCGGGCGCAAAAAATTCAGTTCCCGTAGAGATGATTAAAGCCATCAAGAGAGAAATAAATATTCCGTTAATTGTTGGTGGAGGTGTACGCACAGTAGAAAATGCAGAAGAACTTTATGCGGCGGGCGCAGATGTAGTGGTTGTAGGAAATAGCTTGGAACAAAATCCCGATTTGATATTTGAAATTGCTGGGAGTAGAAACAAATTAAGTTAATTATATAACTAAAATAAAAATGCTTGCGCAATATAATTACGCAAGCATTTTTTTTATTTCACTTTCTTTATTCTACTTCCAACAAATATTTTTTCACAAATAAAATTGTCGAATAGAATTGAAAGTCTGAATTTGATTTTTTTCTAAATCCATGACCTTCGTCTTTGGCTTCTAAATACCATACTGGAATAT
>CAIXTT010000076.1 GCA_903922455.1 uncultured Bacteroidota bacterium
AGCTTGTCGAAGGCAGCTTGTCGAAGGCAGCTTGTCGAAGGCAGCTTGTCGAAGGCAGCTTGTCGAAGGCAGCTTGTCGAAGGCAGCTTGTCGAAGGCAGCTTGTCGATGCCTTCTGAGGGAACTCGAAGGCGGCAGCTTAGATTGTTACCAACGTTCCTACTTCTTCGCCCTTCACCACTTTGGTGAGGTTTCCTGCTTTGTTCATGTCAAATACGATGATGGGTAAATTGTTTTCACGACAAAGAGTGAAAGCGGTCATGTCCATCACTTGTAAGTTTTTTGAATATGCTTCAGAGAAAGTAATGGTTGAATAACGTGTTGCGCTTTTATCTTTTTCAGGATCGGCGGTATAAATACCATCAACGCGAGTTCCCTTTAGGATGACATCGGCTTCAATTTCAATAGCTCTCAAAGAAGCTGCGGTATCCGTGGTGAAATAGGGGTTTCCGGTTCCAGCGCCAAAGATGACTACTCTTCCTTTTTCTAAATGTCGGACAGCACGACGGCGGATAAATGGTTCGCATATAGCTTCCATTTTAATTGCCGATTGCAATCGAGTCAATACTCCACTACTTTCCAGCGCACTTTGGAGGGCCATTGAATTAATCACGGTAGCCAACATCCCCATATAATCTCCTTGAACTCGGTCCATTCCGCCTTCGGCCGCTTGGAGTCCGCGGAAAATATTTCCTCCACCAATCACAACAGCTACTTGAACGCCCATGTCGGCGATGTTCTTTATTTCAGCAGCATATTGAGCTAATCGCTGAGTATCAATTCCATATTGTTTTTCACCCATGAGGGCTTCACCGGAAAGTTTAAGAAGGATGCGGTTGTATTTCATATCGAATGCAAAATAAACCTTTTTCTTTGAAAGTTGGCAATCGCGAAGCCTCGCGAGATGAAATGGATGTTATGGATAAATAAAGTGTCAAGAAGCTAGAAGCTTGTGTCAGTAGCTAGAGGCTAGTAGCAATAAAAAAGCCGAGCTAGAATTTTCCAGATCGGCTTTTCGAATGGTATGGGCAGATTATCCTCTGCCCAAATATCTTATCCCAATTGCACTCTCTTGAAAACAGTAACGGTGAGACCTTTCTCCACGCTGTCCAAGAATTGACGAACCGATTTCTTATCTTCCTTTAAATAGGCTTGATTCAACAAGGTATTCTCTTGATAGAATTTATTCAATCTACCTAAAGCAATTTTCTCAATCATCTCTTCAGGCTTTCCTTCTTGACGACTTAAATCTTTTGCAATTTCCAATTCACGCTCGATAACTGCGCTGTCTACATCATCCTTATCGATAGCTACTGGATTCATCGCAGCAATTTGCATGGCTACATCCTTACCAGCATCTGCAGAAGCAGCAGCTGAAGAAAGACCTACCATAGAAGCCAAACGATTTCCTGGGTGATTATAAACCACAACACGTGGAGCGGTAATCTTAGTGTAAGAACTCAATTCGATCTTCTCACCAATTCTTCCGATCATATCGAACAACTTATCGTTGATCGTTACACCATCCATTGGTAAAGCTTTCAAGGCTTCGGCATCGGCTGGATTGTTTTCCATTGCAGTATTCAAAACAGATTCAACGAAATTTACAAAATCTTGGTTCTTCGCAACGAAATCTGTTTCGCAGCTAATCCCAATTAAAAAACCTTCTGTATTATCTGAATTTGTTTTAGCAAGAATATAACCTTCTTTAGCATCACGATCGGCACGACTAGCAGCTACTTTCTGACCTTTTTTACGAAGATAATCTACAGCGGCATCGAAATCACCATTGGCTTCAGCTAATGCTTTTTTACAATCCATCATTCCAGCGCCAGTCATTTGACGCAACTTGTTCACGTCGGCTGCAGTTACTGTTGTTGTTGTTGACATTTGATTTTAATATTTTAAATAATAATTTTTAATTTTTTATAAGTCCATCTTACCGAAAAATTTATTTTCCTTGCAGATGAATACTGCTACGTACATTACATATACAACATTAAATATTAAATACTCTAATGATTTTAATATTTTACTAGTTCGGTCTTGACCTACGTAGTACACTGATAGTCGCATATCCTACGCAGTAAGAATAGAAAACGGGATGTTATTTAGACATCCCGCTCTCTGTATATCACGATTATTTACGTGGACTAGCTTTGCGGGGACGGCCAGAGCCACCTGGACTCTTTGGACCACGACCAGCACTTGGTGCTTCGCCTTCTTCATCCGTTACAGCAGCCACTTTCGTGTCTTCTGCTTCTTCTTCGTTTGCGGCGTCACGCTCACGTTCTTGTTCTTTATCTACTTTACGTTCAGCCAACCCTTCTTCTACCGCTTTCACCATGATGCTCATGATTAACTCTACAGACTTGCTTGCATCATCATTTGCCGGAATTGGGAAATCGATTAATGAAGGATCACTGTTTGTGTCATTGATTGCGATCGTAGGAATTCCTAAATTGATCGCTTCGTTAACAGCGATATGTTCTTTTACTGTATCAACAATAAATAGAGCTGCTGGAAGACGATTTAGATCAGAGATAGAACCAATCAATTTTTCCATTTTTGTTTTCTGGCGGGCCATCATCAAACGCTCTTTCTTAGAAAGATGAGCTGCGGTACCGTCAGTCAACATTTTATCAAGTGAAGTCATTTTCTTCACTGACTTACGCTGGGTAGCGAAGTTGGTTAACATACCACCGGGCCAGCGCTCAGTGATGTAAGGCATATTTACAGATTTAGCTGCAGAGGCAACAATTTCTTTCGCTTGCTTTTTAGTTGCAACGAATAAAATTTTCTTACCTGATTTTGCTATTTGCTTTACAGCAGCAGCAGCTTCTTCCATTTTTGCATGGGTTTTATTCAAATCGATGATATGAATACCATTACGCTCCATAAAGATGTAAGGGGCCATCTTAGGATTCCACTTGCGCTTAAGGTGACCGAAATGGACACCAGCATTGAGAAGTTCTTCTTGCGTTACGTTGATCATTACGCTATTATAATATTGTGTATAATTAAATGGTTGAAGAGAGAAGTACGAGACTCCAATCGTAATAAATTAACGCTTGCTGAATTGGAAGCGAGCACGAGCCTTTTTCTGACCGAACTTCTTACGTTCAACCATACGTGGGTCACGCGTTAACAATCCACCTGCTTTTAACAGCGGACGATGTTCAGCATTGATTTTACAAAGAGCACGAGCAAGAGCCATACGAATGGCTTCGGCTTGACCGTTGTATCCTCCACCAAAAACGTTTACAGTAACATCATAATGATCATTGGTAGATGATATTTCAAATGCTTGCTTCACTAATTTTTGCAAGGGAAGAGTTGGGAAGTAATCCTTATAATCCTTCTGATTAATTTTAATAATACCGTTGCCTGGTTGTACATAAACTCGGGCTACAGCGGTCTTACGACGACCTATGGTGTGTGTAATTTCCATGTTTTTGATTAGTACTTAAGGGTGATTGCTTTAGGTTGTTGAGCAGCATGTGGGTGCTCACTTCCAGCGTAAACAAATAAATTGCCCTTAATGGCATTTCCTAGACGATTCTTAGGTAACATTCCGTAAATCGCACGTTCAACCACCGCTGTTGGTTTTTGAATGATTAATTTCTCGGGAGTCACGAAACGTTGTCCGCCTGGGTAACCAGTATGAGAAACGTACTCACGTTCTGACCATTTACGGCCGGTGAGACGAACTTTGTCTGCATTTATGATGATCACATTATCGCCGCAATCGGCGTGTGGGGTATAATTCGCTTTGTGCTTTCCACGAAGCATCATAGCAGCCTGAGATGAGAAACGACCTAAAACCTGGTCTTTGGCATCTAGAACTACCCACTCTTTGGTTACTGTCTTGGCGTTGGCTGAAACAGTTTTGTAACTTAACGTATCCACGGTGTTTAAATTAGTATTGTTTTTACAATGGGAGGGCAAAATTAGGATAAATAAAGAGATTTGCAAAACATATTAACATATTTTTAAAAACTGTTAAAAAGCTGATTGAAAATAGAATAGACAGTAAATTGCCTGTTCTCGAAATTGGAATCGTCCCGAATATGGAAAAAATCAATATTTTGTGGCGAGTGCAATTATTGACAATCCCATTTTACGGAAAGTGATCCAATCTAAGAATCGGGCGATGGGGATTAGTTTAT
>CAIXTT010000077.1 GCA_903922455.1 uncultured Bacteroidota bacterium
ATTCCCACAGTAGCATTTAAAATAGGTGAATCGGCGTTGTCAGTCATAACGGCCTGATAACTGATTCGATTGGGTGCCTGTGCAAAGAGATTTCCTTGCAACATCATGCAAAATAAGAAGGCAGTAAAAAGATACTGAACTTTAATTTTTGATGGAATGAATGTAGCCCTGTATTTCATAATGAACGTTTTTACAGAATGGAATATTTATTAGTTTGTCTTTAAGTTAAATGTGCTGGATGCCGTCATATAAATTGGCAATTTGCTCCAGGTTTCTATTGAATTTCGATGGCGGATCACTACATAATAGGAATCCCCTCTTAGTGCAGGCGGAAGTATGAGACGGGCGTTTCCTTGAACAGATAATAAGCAGATACCAGCATAAATAATAGTTGAAGGCGACATCGGGTCGTGCAATTCAACGCGAATCGAGTCGCAAATTCCATTGCCCAATACTTCTGCTAACATGCCACCTCCCAAATAAAATCCTTCAATATAAAGATGGACGTTAAGCATCACCGGTAAGGGCTGTTGAATTCCATCTCTCACTTTTCCGTTGCTACCCGACTTAAAAGCATAAAAAGGTTGACCAATCGAACAACTGATTTTTCTGTTACCTACCGCTAATGAGGTACCCGTAGATACAGTGCCGTTTTGAGCCAACACCCATTGGTTTAGCGTTAACAGTAACATGAAAATGACCCAGCTATTTTTTTTCATTTGAAGTAGTTGATGTAATTTACATTTAATTATTAATAGCTGAAACAGTAGTATCCTGCCAATTTACAAAACATTGAAAATCAGCATAAGAAAATCGACAGCCTGGAAAATAAATGCGAGAAATGAAATTTCGTAGGGTTGTTGTACGTCTTGCGCCACCGAGCCTGCTGCACCTATGTGGGTAGTGTAAACTATTTGCCCTAAGCTGTAAGCAACGGTTCATCCGCTAACCGATGCGATGCCTGTGGCGGTTGTTGCTTGTTGGGCTTGTGCTGTTAGTCCGAGGCCTAACAACAAAACAATGAGTTTTATTTTTTTGTTTCGTTTGTTTTAATTGTTATTTAATATCATTTCGTTTTGCAATATTACTTTTTTTATTTTCTAACGGCTTATGTTCTGGAATGTCTTTTTACAATGAGGCATAACTATTTATTAAGGGAAAAACACTCAGTGAACCTCCGTGTAATCCGTGACTCTGTGCCTGCCTGCCGGAGGCAGGGTGAAAAAATCAAGTTAATCGAAGTCTAAATCTCCATTTTAAAAATAGTTTCTACAATCTCCCACTATTCGCTAACACATCCAACACAGATAAATGCGGAGAAAACTCAAATTTATACTCGAAGACTTGATTGTATTTTTCCAAAACAATATTTTTTTCTTGGATCGATTTTAAAGAATCGAGTTGACGAAAATCAACATCAACAGGTTGCTCATGGTATGTTTCAACACGTCCCTTAAACTTAAGTTTCTTCAATAAAAACAGTACTAATTTTTGATTGAAATCGAGTAAGTGAGTAGGTTGTTCATCATAAATGGCAAACAAATCATCTTTGAAATAATTAAAAAATGCGGAAGTATTGTATGCTGAGAAAATAGCTCCCTTATGTACTCTTGTCCAGGGTTGCTGGTAACTTATTCTGATGTCTTTGATGGCTGATTTTACACCACCCGTATGTTCAACGGGGATGGACAATGATTGTACTCCATTGGCTCCTAAAAGATACGTTCGGTTTCGTAACGTTTGCTTTTGCCAGACTTCGTTTTCATCTACATAAATTATATCAGCCTCCATCATCAGAGACAAATATTCACGCAATGGCAAATAGTGAGATGAAATGAGAACGCTTTTAAAGCCAGACTTATTCATTACATAAACAACATTTATTGTACTGCTTCAATGAAAGCTACCTAGAAGGTAACACTGACAAAGCAGTATTAGTCATTATTATAATGAATCACATTCATCAATCGACTCCAACGAATTTTAGAGAAGAAGGAGCCATTAGTATCCCACGACATCCAAATAAATACGGCCTTTCCTACAATATGATCTTCGGGAACAAATCCCCAGAAACGGGAGTCGGCAGAGTTGTGTCGATTATCACCCATCATGAAAAAATAATCTTGTTGGAACGTATAACTTGTGGTAACCTTTCCATCGATCTTATAGGTAGTTCCTTCAATTTCTAATTGATGTCCTTCGTAAGTAGCAATAACACGCTTGTAAATATTGATGTTATTCGCTGTAAGTGTTATCGTCACTCCTTTTTTAGGAATGTAGATAGGACCATAATTGTCCATGTTCCATTTCAACTGAGGATCGAATGGATAAATATAATCTTCGTATTGTCCTTGTGGCATGGACATGACTTGCAAGTTGCTTACATTCGGTAATGCTTTTAAATTAGCCGCTGCTTCTTGCGTTAAGCAATAACGGTATTCGCCTAATTGATAAGCGGGACCACCATCGGTAACATCATTTTTTCTGAGAACGCGTTCACTTAAACCACTTCCTGTCGTTTTGATATCATATACATACTGACTCTTGCGAGGCTGCATGGCTTTTTTTCCGTTGATGTACAACACGCGATCAATCACTTGTAAAGTATCACCACCTATTCCAACACAACGTTTGATATAATGTGTTTGTTTGTCAGTGGGTCGATCATCTTCCATGGGATAATTGAAAACAACGATATCATTATTTTTCACATCAGAAAATCCAGGCAAACGATAGTAGGGGAGTTTCCAAGCTTCAGAATATGATTTACCACCGATAACAGGAATTTCTTGATGCATGAATGGAATAGAGAGTGGAGTCATGGGAGTACGCGCTCCATAATTCACTTTACTCACAAATAAGAAATCGCCTACCATCAACGTTTTTTCCATAGATGGAGTAGGGATAGTAAAGGCTTCGATGAAAAAAGTTCGAATGATGGTTGCTGCAATTACAGCAAAAAGAACAGCATCAAACCATTCTCTCGTTTTACTTTTTCTACCGCTACTTTGCCAAAATTTCCAGTTCATATTATCTATTTTGTAATTGACGAAATTAAAAAATCAATTGTTTAATTATACTTATTATCGCTTTCGTTCTCCGAAGAGTACATCGGCCATTCCGAACACTCCAATTTTGCCTCTTAACCATTCTGCCGCAAGTACCGCACCTTGAGCAAATCCATCCCTGTTAAACGCTTCGTGTGCTATGCTGATTTTATCGATGGGCGATGTCCACGTTACTTCATGCATACCAATCACCTCATTTTCTCGAATAGAACGAATCGGCAAAACGTTTTTTTCACTCGTATTGTTTCCTTCCTGTAACTCCCAATTTCTATACTGTTGATGGGCATGTACCACATCTTGTGCTAAGGTAACAGCTGTACCGCTAGGTTTATCTAACTTACGAGTATGGTGCGTCTCCTGCATGGAAGCTTGGTATTGTGGATGGTTTTTCATCCATGATGCAAGCTGCTTACTGAGCTCAAACATAATGTTTACTCCCACACTAAAGTTGGTTGCCGTTA
>CAIXTT010000078.1 GCA_903922455.1 uncultured Bacteroidota bacterium
AGGAAGAGCGATCATGGCGCATCGTTTTTCACGTTTTGAGCCTTGGAAAGGCAGTATACAAGGAAGAATGGCAGGTGTATTATTATCTAAAGAAACGGGTACCTCAACACCTTACTCCATCGACCGTATGCAAGATCGAGGGTTCTTCTTCATTGATGCTGGTGAGCAGATTTATGGTGGTCAAATCATTGGACAGCATATTCGCCCTGACGATTTAGTGATCAATCTTTGTGAAGCAAAGAAGTTAACGAACATGCGTGCTTCGGGTAGTGACGACAACGTTAGAATTGCTCCTAAAACCAACTTCTCCTTAGAAGAAGCCATGGAATACATCGAAAAAGATGAATACCTTGAAATCACACCTAAGTCCTTACGTATGCGTAAAATTTATTTAGATGACAACGAGCGTAAACGTAATGCAAAAAAGATGGAGAACGTATAATTATACTACCATTTTAACACGCATAAAACCGTCGAATATTCATTTATCCGACGGTTTCTTTATTTGGTCGGGACTAGAGTAGTCTTTGACTAAAAAAAGTAATCGAATCGAATAGCTTCCTTATATTTGAATAGATGATTGACAAGCTCATAGAAAAATTTTACACCCGTCTTCCCAACAAGAAAGCGCAGAGTGTGATTTTACATTCTTGGTTTTGGACGGTTTGGTTAACACGATCCTTTTACGATACCTATTCATTGTGGGGAGTTAAATGGGGATTAGCCTATGTGCTTATTGTTTTATTAAGTCAAGCCCCTTTGGTCTATATTCACCTTTACTTGTACGTCCCTAAATTACTCAACAAGAAAAAATATTTTATATATTTTGCTGTTACTGCGCTGAGCATTTATGGATATTCACTGTTGAACTATCAATTACTCACTGCCATTCCCAGCGAAGTGATGCCCGAACGCATGTCTCGTTTTGTAGGTAACATTACCCCTAACTACGATTTGCTAGAGGGAGTTATTGTTCTTCTTTTAACCTATGCATTAAAATACACATTGATTGCATTCATCACTCAAAATGAATTGTTAAAACTTCAAAAAGAAAAATTGCAACTCGAGTTAAATGCACTCAAAGCGCAAATTCATCCTCATTTTTTATTTAATACTTTAAACAATCTATACTCGCTCACTTTAAAAAATTCGGAAAAGGCCTCGGAGATGGTATTAAAGTTAAGTGACATTATGCGCTACGTTTTATATCAAGCAAATGAAGAAAAAGTTTTGTTAAGCAAAGAAATTGATTTCATCAGTAGTTACACCGAATTACAACGAATACGATACCACAATCGTTATGATATTCGCATTGAAGTGGAAGGAGAAGTAGAAGACCAGCATATTGCTCCACTCCTTTTTATCGACTTCGTTGAAAATGCATTCAAGCATGGAATTGACAAACGATTCAGTGACGGTTTTGTTCACATTCGATTTACCATCGAACCCGATAGTGTCACATTACAAGTTAAAAACAGTATTGGCACCGATGAACAATTGGGTATCCATCAAAAAGAAGCGGGTATTGGATTATACAATGTAAAAAAAAGATTATCGCTACTCTACCCGCAAAAACATCAGCTAGCAATTACGCATGACGAAGAAGAATTTAATGTAAACCTTCAAATCGAACTCACATGAACAAATTAAAATGTATTGTTGTCGACGATGAACCCTTAGCGCAAGAAGTGCTTGAGCGCTACTTACAAAACATAAGAGATATTGAAGTAATCACTACTTGTAGTAATGCTTTAGAAGCCTTTGAAGTATTAAATAACGAAGCCATTGACTTGATGTTCTTAGACATATCAATGCCCGTAATTTCCGGATTAGATTTTTTAAGATCCTTACATAAAGCTCCAGCTGTAATTATTACTACTGCACATCCAGATTATGCTCTTCAAGGTTACGATTTAGATGTCGTAGATTATTTAGTAAAACCTGTGTCGATGGAGCGATTCATGAAAGCTGTAAACAAAGCTATTGAAAGAGTTCGTGTACCCTTGCCCGTGGCTAGAGTTGCAAAACCAGATTATATGTTTGTGAAGAGTGATCAGAAATTGATACGCATCAATTTCGCCGATATCCATTACATGGAGGGAATGAAAGATTATGTGAAGATTTTCACCAACGAAAAGATGATCGTAACGCTCCATACCATGAAGTTTTTTGAGGCAAATTTACCATCCGATCAGTTTATCCGAATCCATAAAAGTTATATTGCCAATTCTTCATCCATCAAGAGTATATCGGGCAATGAGTTGGAGTTACACCAAAGTCGATTACCTATAGGCAGCAGTTATAAAGAAAACCTCATGAAAATGATTCATTCTACCTAAACTTACTCCTTACTCTTGATTTTAGCCAATCCTAATTGCCTTCTCTAAGAACATATTGTCGCATCCTTGTAATATTTCAATATTTAGAGGATTGCTCCAAAATAACGCTGTATATTTGACTACACAATCTCCAAAAAAATTATGAAAAAACTAGTACTCTTTCTGATGAGCTTAACCTTAGTTTTGAACTCATCTGCTCAAACCAACATTACTTTTAAATCAAACTTAGCTTACCCCAATGATGCACTTTCCAACATTGGTGGTTATGTAGATTCACTCGGAAACGAGTATGCATTGGTAGGATACGAATCCGGTTTATCCATTGTAGATGTTACAAATCCTGCAGCACCCGTTGAAGTATTTACAGTTCCCGGAACCAATTCAATATGGAGAGAAGTAAAGACTATGGATAATTATGCTTATGTAACTACAGAAGGATGTTGCAATGGTTTACAAATTGTTAATTTAGGTTATTTACCAGACTCTATACAATTTAAGCAATGGACAGGAGGCGCACCCTTAAATGACCAACTAGAAACTATACACGCTTTACATGTAGATGGTGGACATGCCTATTTATACGGATGTAATTTATATAATGGAACTGCGCTAATTTGTGATTTAGCAGATCCATGGAATCCAGTTTACAAAGGACATACTCCCGGAACTTATATTCATGACGGCTACGTAAGAAATGACACATTGTATAGTGCTCATATTTATGGTGGCTATTTCTCTGTTTTTGATGTAACGGACAAAACAAATCCTGTTTTATTAGCAACGCAATCTACACCTACACAATTTACTCATAACTTATGGTTGAATGATGCAGGAACCGCAATATTTACGACTGATGAAAATACAAATTCGTTTTTAGGTTCATACGACATTACCGACTTGAATAACATCACCGAATTAGATCGTGTTCAATTAACACCCGGATCAGGATCCATCATTCACAATACACATACATTAAATGATTTTGAAATCATCAGTTGGTATAAAGATGGAATTGCTATTGTCGATGTAAGTCGTCCAGACAATATGATCATTACCGGGCAATACGATACTTACCTTCAAGGTTCAGGAAATGGATTTAACGGCGCATGGGGCGTTTATCCCTATTTACCTTCAGGGACAATTGTTGTTTCTGATATTGACAACGGATTATATGTATTGACTCCTACTTATGTTCGTGGATGTTATTTAGAAGGACTCGTTACCGACACGAACACGACATTGCCTTTGAATAATGTTACCGTAACTATTTTAGGACCTAGTATTGTTAAAAACACAAAAATTACAGGACTTTACAAAACAGGATTAGCTGCTGCAGGAACCTATGATGTATCCTTTTCAAAAGCGGGTTACATCACTAAAACTATTACGGGCATCCTACTTCAGAATGGTGTTTTAACCAATTTAGATGTTCAATTAAATACCATTGTTCCTACAGTAACAGTAACAGGTACTGTAGTAGAAACTGGAACGGGCAATCCGATAGCGAATGCAACTGTTTATTTTGAAAACGCACAATTCAATAATACAATTACAACCAACCAGAGTGGTCAATTTACAATTCCAGGATTTTTTCAAGGTGTTTATAATTTAACTGTTGGACATTGGGGTCATCGCACCTTTTGCAGCAGTAACCAAAATGCAAATGGAAGCAATCCTTTTAATATTTCGCTTGACAAAGGATATTACGATGATTTCGTTCTTGATTTTGGTTGGGCAGTAAGTGGTCCTTCTGGAAACTTATGGGAAAGAGATGCACCTATAGCAACTACTAACCAAGGGCAAACTGCAAATCCAGGTGCGGATATTAATTCGGATTGCGGAAACTTTGCATTCGTTACAGACAATGGCGGCGGCAGTCCGTGGGACAATGATGTGGATCAAGGAAGCACAATTTTAACCTCTCCTATTTTCGACATGAGTACGTATTTGAATCCTCACGTGAATTACAACAGATGGTTTTACAATGGCGGAACTACCAATGGTCAGCCTGATGATTCCATGAAAATTTATTTAACCGATGGAACGAATACTGTACTTATTGAAGCGTTAGGTCCAACTAGTTCTTCTTCGCTATGGGTTCCACAATCGAAAGCTATCAACTCTTACCTTACCCCGAATGCAACGATGCAATTTATCGTTAATGTAGGTGATCCAGGCCCAGTATTTAATATTGTGGAAGGTGGATTGGATAAATTTGAAATCGTAGAAGTTGTGGGAATCGACGACAATAATTCTATTGCTAATATAAAATTAAGTGCATCTCCAAATCCTTTCAGCAACCAAGTAATGGTTTCAATTCACTCTCTAGAGCAAAAATCAACCTTGCAAATTTTTGATATGAGCGGTAGATTAACAGAAGAAAGAATGATTTCTACTTTAGGAAATCAAAACATGATGATGGGTGAAAGTTGGTCGAATGGAGTTTATATGGCTCGATTGATTTCAGGAAAAAATATCAGTTCCCCAATAAAATTGGTAAAGAAGTAGTTAAACGCTAAACCTGTTAAAAAGGTCGGCCTCGCCGACCTTTTTGCATTTTATAGAGTTAATCACATTGCATTGTTGACATTAAATGCTCAATTTTTAGAACTAAAGCTGAAAACACATCATATTTGCCCTAACCATTGCGTTATAACTCCATTGAAAAAGATTCTATTCTTCCTGTTTATTTTGTTTCAGGCTACATCTACTTTGATGGCGCAATCTAAATCGCATTGTCCACCCTCTAAAAATAAGGCAGCCAATAAGCATTACGAGAATGCCCGAGAAGCTCGTAACGACAAGAAACCAATCAGTACCATCAAAGAATATTGTGATAAAGCCATCGCAGAGGATTCAACATTTGCTGATCCCTATAAATTACTGGGCGATGTAGCCTGGCAAAATCATAATGACAAAGTAATGGCTGCAGCATACGAAAAACTCATTCAGGTTTGCCCTGATGCAAGTGATGATGCGCATTATCGTTTAGCAGATTATTTATTCGACGTTAAAGAATTCGAGAAAGCCATTACTTATTTTGAGTCGTACCTCGACTTCAACAAAGTCAAAGAAGAAAATGCTCGTGACGCCACTCAAAAAATTCAACGAGCTAAGTTCATGATGGTTCCTGTTCCGTTTCAACCAGAGCCTTTAAACAACGTCTCCGGACCCAATCCAGAATACCTAGCCATCATTTCTCCTGATCAAGAATATTGTTTTTTCACGCGACGCTATGAAGAACAAAAACGAGGTTCACTTTTTCCGGCAAGCGTCGAAAAATTTATGATCAGCGTTAAGAAAGATAGTGTCTTTGATAAAGGAGAAGCTATGCTTCCTCCGTTTAACAAAGCGGGGTCAAATAATGAGGGAGGAGCAACCATTACCATTGACAACAAACATTTATTTTTCACCGTCAATAAAAACGGCAATTTTGATATTTATACAAGTGATGAAACCAAAGGAGTTTGGTCGGAGCCGCGCAGTGCAGGTGCTACCATCAATGATCCCAATCGATGGGAAAGTCAACCCAGCATATCGCCCAATGGAAAAATATTATACTTTGTAAGCATTCGAGATTCGGTGAGTCAAACAAGTGATATTTATTTCAGCAAAAAATTAGACAACGGAGAATGGGGCCCTATGAAAAACATAGGAAGTCCTATCAACACTTCAGGAAATGAAAAAACGCCATTTATTCATCCTGACAACAAAACTTTTTATTTTAGTAGTGATGCCTTACCCGGATTAGGGGGTTATGATATTTATAAATGCAAGTTGCAAGCAGATGAGACATGGAGTCAACCCATGAATTTAGGATACCCTATCAATACAGAAGCCGATGAGTTAGGATTCTTCGCGAGTACCGATGGGCAAAAAGGATATTTTTCAAGTAATAGTTTGCAGGGAAAAGGCGGTTATGATATTTACTCTTTCGATTTACACACTGCTGCAAAACCCGATCGTGTATTATTCATAAAAGGAGATTTGAAAGACGAAAACAATGATGTCCCTAAAAAAGCAACCATCTCATTAAAAAATGTAAACACCCAAGAGTTCGCTGATGTATCGTATGATAGTACCAGTGGTAAATATGCTTCCGTAGTATTATTTGATCAGGACTACATCCTCACTGTAAAAAAGCAAGGTTACGCTTACAATTCCACTTATTTTTCTAAAGATGACACCACGAAGCTTGAACCGATCAAAGTAGACATTCATCTTCAAAAAACAGAAGTGGGAGGAGCTTATACGCTCAACAATATTTTATTTGATATTGAAAGTTCAACGTTGACATCACAAGACAAGGCGATCAGCTTGGATTTTGCAAATTATTTAAAAGAAAATCCAACGATGCGTGTTGCGGTGTACGGACATACCGACAATGTTGGTGTTCCTGCAAACAATTTAAGTTTATCAGAAGCCCGAGCAAAATCTGTTTCCGATTTTTTAATTCATTATGGAGTTGATAAATCGCGATTAAGCTCTAAAGGTTTTGGAGCCACGAAACCTGTTTCGGATAATTCTACATCGCAAGGAAGAATGAAGAATCGCCGGACGGAGTTTGTGATTGTATCGAAGTGAGATGTTGGTCGCGAGGCTTCGCGAATAGATGCTATTAGCAAGGAGTTGCTTGCTGCTAGTTTATATTGTATTTACAACATTGAACTCGCTTTTTTTAACACTAGAGGTCACAAGAGGACACAAAAGTGCACAAGAGTAAAGTTTAAGTTTTAGTTATCCTGAAACGGTTTGCAGCTACCCGAAGTTGGCGTTTTCGGAGACGAAAACTGTCTGCCACCACTGAACTTGATACGAAGCACAAAGCTTCATTTAACCACTGAACCGCCAATTTCTTGTAGGTGCTGTTATGGGCTGGTTTTTTCTATTTTCTACGTTAATAACGATATGCTAAACAATATAAAAGTTGTTTTAAAATTGTATTAATATTTAGTTGAGCTAAAGGTATAAGGCATTTATTTCGTATCAAAACTCCAACCGTAAACTGAAGGATTTTTTCCACCCATCGGTCTTATATAGGTGCTTAATTGCCCTCTGTGATGAATAACGTCAAAAAAGAAAAACCAAAGCATAGCATTTCTAGGCATTGTTAAAAGCGGATTCCCCGAAACTAGTAGTTCAACATTGATGTTTTCGAAAGCATCTTCATTCATTGAGTCAACAACTTGTATTGCTTTATTCCAATAATCAGAGAGCAC
>CAIXTT010000079.1 GCA_903922455.1 uncultured Bacteroidota bacterium
AGCCGGAAGCTTCGTCGTATTTTTTTTCTTCACTTACAAATTCAAATGATTCAATAGGTCCGGTGGTGTCCATCAAACGTACAAACTTTTGCACTTTCACTTCCATGCTTTCGCTTTGGTTAAAGCTGGATGTAAAATAATCATTCACTCGATCGTAGTTTTCGTTTTTTAAATCGGCGAGAAGTCCCTCCACTAATTTTTTCGCTTCATCCGATTTTACTTCCGCCGAACCACATCCTCCACAAAAAAGCAGAAGACAAAAACTGAAAACTAAACTTCCAATTGACTTTATCATATTAAAAACAGTTGATTTTAAACAAGCATAAATGAAACGAGAAAAAAATTAAAATTATTTTACATCAATCAAAAAGAAAAAATAAAACTCTTCTTATAGGTCCGTCACCATCTTACAAATTTTATCGAAAGCCTCTGCATCTTTAATGATGTATTGCTCGGCTCCCTTTTGAATACTTTGTAAAGCGATGCTATATCGTTCCTGACTACTCATCATAATCACATGCACATCGGGATTCGATTTTTTTATGATCTCTAAAATTTGAATTCCAGAAGCGGCGTCCTTCACGTCTTTATTCAAATTGTAATCCATGATAATTACATCCGGAGTTTTATCCATGTGCTTCAAACAATCCTCTCCTGTTTTAAAAATATGAACATGATGTGGAATATCACGAATCATTCGATCACGAAGCAAAGTGCTTTGTAATTCATCATCCTCAACAATAAAAATTTTCATCGGTCTACCAATATCCATCATTGTAAATTTTATTTTTTTAGTAAAATAATTTATTAGGCTAAGGTAAAATTTTTAATTGATACTCGGCTTGATTCTCTTTGCAAAAGAAGTAAACCAATTCTTTTGATGTAGCTATTCATTCCATCTCCCCATAAAAGGAAAAGAATATCCCATCTTATAGAAACAAAGTCCTTTATGGGAGCAAATGAAATTTCCTACCTTTGCATCCTTATGACGATTCAGGTTCTCAAATCAAAAATTCACCGAGCTCGTATCACTCAAGCGGAGCTGCATTATGTAGGTAGTATTACGTTAGATCCAGATTTGATGGATGCGGCGAACCTCATTGAAGGAGAAAAAGTACACATACTCAATGTAAATAACGGCGAACGTATTGAAACTTATGTAATTACAGGGAAGCGAGGCAGTGGTGAAGTTTGTATAAATGGACCAGCCGCCCGTAAAATGTATTTGGGTGATATTGTGATTGTGATCTCATTCGCAAGCATGGATTTTGAAACGGCCAAAACATTTAAACCTTGGCTTTGCTTTCCCGATAACGATAATCGCCCCGTAAAAGCTTAATATTTTGATAGCTATCCTGCGTAATCTCCTCTTTTTAGCAATTGGCGCAGCATTGCTTTGGCTTACCTTCAGAAATCAAGATTTTCTAATGGTTTGGGAAAAAGTGAAATTGGCAAATCCCTGGTTTCTATTACTCTGCGCTGTTTGCTCTTTTGCCGCCTTGGTTAGTAGAGCGATGCGCTGGGTACAACTGATTGAACCTTTGGGATATAAACCAAGATTAATTACTACCTATCATGCTGTCATGTTTGCCTATTTGGCTAACATGGCCATTCCCCGACTCGGAGAAATATCGCGTTGCGGCGCATTAAATAAGAGTGATGGTGTTCCCTTCGAAAAACTCATCGGCACTGTGATCGTCGAACGACTCATGGATGTGATAATGCTTGCTGTTTGTATTTTCCTTACTGCCTTATTGGAATTTGATCGATTGGGTGGATTCCTAAACGAACATTTATTTAATCCTCTATTCGAAAAAATTGGAAATAGCACCGTCGCATTAAGCATTTTCGCCGTAATCGTTATTGCCTTTGTTGTTGTGATGATTCGCATTTTCAAAATGGAAAATCCTCCAGCATTTGTTGCAAAAATCAGGAAACTGATGGGTGGAATTGCAGAAGGATTACGCAGCATCACGCTTATTAAAAACAAAGGACTCTTTATCTTTCATACATTATTTATTTGGACCATGTACTTTGGGATGAGTTACGTTTGCTTTTTCGCACTCCCTGAAACGGCGGGATTAGGAGCTTCGGCTGCACTCTTTATTATGGTACTTGGTGGAATTGGGATGACAGCACCTGTACAAGGTGGCATTGGTGCATACCATCTTTTAGTATCAAAAGGATTGCTTTTATATGGATTAACTGAAACTGATGGAATCGTTTATGCGACGATGAGTCATACTGTATCTACATTACTTTTAATAATATTAGGAGCAATCTCCATGATCAGTTTGTTCTTCTACGTAAAAAATAAAAATACTGCTGTTTCATGAGTCACCTTCATCACATCGAAAAAAAGCTGATGGATTCAATTCAATTGATCGATCAATTGAACGATTGGCAAAAAACAGGATGTAAGATTGTGTTCAGCAATGGTTGTTTTGATATTCTTCATTTAGGGCATATCGACTATTTAGCGCGTGCTGCCGATTTTGGAGATAAGATGGTAATCGGTTTAAATACAGATAGTTCTGTGTCTAAAATCAAAGGCCCTTCCCGACCTATCAACGATGAACGGTCCCGAGCGATGGTATTGGCAGCCTTGGAATTTGTTTCGGCCATTATTCTTTTTGACGAGCCTACTCCTTATGAATTAATCCGTTTAGTTCAACCCGATGTATTAGTTAAAGGAGCTGATTATAAGCCCGAAGATATTGTGGGATACGATATTGTTACAGCAAAAGGCGGAGTTGTAAAAACCATTCCTTTTGTAGATGGATACTCAACCACCAAGATCGAACAACGGATCCGAAATGTCCAATACTAATTTTTGTAATGTTTTGGCGTATATTAGATGTACCTTTGAATGTATTCTGATGGTATAAAGACACAAAAAAACAATTAAACGCATGAAAAATCTTTTAATGGCGCTGGCAGGGTTGATTATGATTAGCCTAACAGGGTGCGAACAAAACGACTTATTACTTTCAGAGAAAAAGTTGAATGAAAAAATTCAGAAAACTTGGAAAGTCATTTTTTCCAATAGCAACGACTCACACGAGAGGTGGAGTTTTAATGGCGGAACTGTAGCTATCAATGTGAAAAAGTATGATACGAGTAGTAACGTGACTTTTGACACTACATTATTAGGTAGCTATTCTATTGATGCGAAGTTGTCAAAAGCGTATGTGAAGTTGAGTGGTTTTACTTTTGGTGATTCTACCTCTATCACTTATACTAATTCGAGTTTCAAAGCGATTGATTTAAATCGCGCTTGGACCATTGTGATTTTAGAAAATGATGTGATGTATTTATCGGCTACAGATAATGCAGGAGCGATTCGTTCACTGGAGTACGTTAAAAACTAATCCAACAGCTTTTAATTATACCGACATTTAAACGCAGCGGTCGCAACGTTTACGCAACGATCGCAGCGTAAAAAATAACTTCGGAATTATTCAACTAATAAGTAAACGCCTTCGTCATTGCTGATGAAGGCGTTGCTGTATCTACTACTCACTGTATTTCCCTCGCTCTCCCTCTGTTTCTCGCTCTGTTATTCCACTAGGTCCATCTCATCAATCAATCTTTTTGCTCCAGCAAATTTATCGACGATGAATAATGTATAGCGAATATCTAACGTGATGTTTCTACAAATTTCAGGATTAAATAAGATATCACTCATGGTTCCTTCCCAAACGCGATCGTAATTGGTACCAATTAAATTTCCTTTCGCATTTAATACCGGACTTCCCGAATTACCCCCTGTAGTATGATTCGTAGCGATGAATGCAACGGGCACTGTTCCGTTCACTCCATAGCGACCATAGTCTTTCGATTTATGTAATTCAACTAAGCGTGTTGGCAAATCAAATTCTTCATCGCCGGGAATGTATTTCTCCATGATGCCATCTAAATCGGTTTGGAAATTAAAATAAACCGCATCGCGAGCTTCATAGCCACGCACCTGTCCATAAGCCAAGCGAAGTGTACTGTTGGCATCAGGATACAATTTTTTTTCAGGCTGCATTTCTTTTTGTCCTTCCATATACAATCTATTCAACAAAGTTAAATCCGCATTAAAGGATTTCACTTTATCAGCAACACGACTTCTATAGAATGTCAATAATGCATCAGCCAATTGATACGCAGGATCCGATTGTATTTCTTTTGCACTCGACTTTCCAAATTTAACGAACACCTCTGCCATCTCTTTCTCCTCGTCCAAATCGCTTTTCGCAAAAATGACATCCGCTAATTTCACGAAATCTGAATGATAACGTTTACGCAGTACCGTAAAATATTCAGGCTTCAATGAATCAGCAACTCCCTCGTCAAATATTTTAAGCAATGTAGCCATCATCTTACGATCGGTATTCATATCATAGTCTTTAAAATATCCTGCTACTCCTACTTTATACGATTCTGCCTCCATTCTAATTTTTGCGGTATCTGGTTTTTCTGAAAGTGTCATCTCCACTAAATTCTTTAAGCCCATCGCGTAACTAATCAGTTCAATACCAAAGGCAGCTTCTGCATAATAATCATTCGCTAATAAATACGGTCGTGTGTTTTTATAAAGTGTTTCAATAGAAGGTAAAACCATGGCATACTTTTTACTCAGCGCATCCGACTTCGAATACCAGGATTTAAAATCAATTTCGAATGCCTGTTTCTTTTCCAGTCCTTTTGCTGCTAACAAGCCTTTACTCTCTCCTTTCCATTTCTTCCATGCATTGCTCACTCCACTTTGCTTATCGGCATACTTCAAGTGCAAGGCTTCGCTGCTTCTCATCGACTCTCCCATCACATCCAAACGCGCAGTACGAACTTTGATTCGATTAGGATTAGTAACTTCAACAATGGTACTTACTTGATAAGATGAAATATATTCCTGAGTTCTTCCAGGAAAACCATACACCATAGTAAAATCATCTTGCTGCACCCCTTTGGTAGAAATTGAAAAGAAATGACGAGGAACAAAAGGCACATTCTCAGTACTGTATTCCGCGGGCTTATTATCTTTTCCTGCATACACTCTAAACATAGAAAAATCGCCTGTGTGTCGAGGCCACATCCAATTGTCGGTATCGCCGCCAAACTTTCCAATGGACGAAGGAGGAGCGCCTACCAAACGTACATCATTAAAAGTTTCCGAAACAATTAAAATAAATTCATTGCCCGAATAAAATTGTCGCACGCGAGCTTCATAATGGGTTCCTTCAATGGCTTTCTTCTCGAGGGAAGCGGAAATTTCTTTGATCTTTGCATTTCGTTGCTCCTCGGTTAAATTTTCAAGTGCTTTCGTAAAAGAGGTTGTCACCTCTTCCATGCGAATAATAAACGTTGCTGTTAATCCGGGACACGGCAACTCCTCTTTCATGGTCATAGCCCAAAATCCATCTCTCAAATAATTATGCTCAAGTGTACTCTGCTCTTGAATTTGTCCGAAACCGCAATGATGATTGGTTAACATTAATCCTTGCGCAGAAATAATTTCACCTGTGCAACCACCACCAAAAAGAACAACTGCGTCCTTCAAGCTATTCTTATTCGCGCTATAAATTTCCTCAATCGGAATTTGTAAGCCTTTCAATCGCATTTCTGCAGCGTTCATTTGTTGCAAAAGTTGAGGCAACCACATGCCTTCATCTGCGGAGGAAAAAACAGTTGAGAATAATAAAACAATCAGGAGAATTCTTCTTTTAATCATCATAACATTATCTATTTCTTTGGTAAAAATAATAAAATGCCTTGAGGAACCTTTCCCAAAGCAAGAACAATTTCATGTGAAAGAAAAAATAATTCTACATTTCCATCAAAAGCAAAAGCCCCATCTTTATCAGACAGGGCTTTCAATCTATGGTTTGATTGGGTAATTATTTAGTTACAATTCTCTATTGAATTGCGACTTGCTCATTTATTAAAATGGTAAATCATCTTCTACAGAATTAGCAGTAGATTGACTTTGTTCGTTACCAGAAGTAGCAAAGTTTGCAGGAGCATCCATGGCTGTAGGACTTGAAGCCGCGGAGCCATCAACAACTGCTTTCCAAGGCCGAACATCGGTGTACCAACGACCATTGTACTCCCGTGATTCAACACGGAAAGAAATTTTGAGACGAGAACCCATAGGATAGCCGTTGAATTGCTTCACCAAGTCGCCCCAGGCACTCATACATATTTTCTTGGGATACTGATCTTCCGTTTCCACGATAAAATCTTGCTTCACCCAAGTACCATTTTTTCCTGATCCTGTCTGTTCCGGAAGGGAACTCAGTAATTTTGCTGTAATTTCATGACTCATAATGCATAATTCGTTTAGAATTCAAAGGTAATAATTAAGAAGTATTATTCACTCCATTCTTCTTGAATTTTACCTGAGAATGTTATTTTGTTAATAAATTTATTTTCGGTTTGATGCTGACAAAAGTAATGCACTGATTTTGAATAGTCGTATAATAAACACTTCTAGTCGAATACAAACGTTTACCAATGGCTGAATAGTACTTATATAAAAAAGAGTGGTGAAAGCCATTGCTTTCACCACTCTGATTAAATTACGATTGTTTACTTATTTAGTAAATCAATACTTCTTTTTGTGAAATCGGAAAGCGCTTCTCCTTTTAATAATCCTTGATTGAGCAATGCCAAATCCACTGCTTGTTGCATCAAACTTGCTTTTAGAGCAGCGTCTGTTTCGCCCAAAATTTTACCAACGAACGGGTGATTACAATTTAAAACCATATTATATTGGTCAGGCATTTCACCCATAAAGGAATAACCTCCTCCACCTCCACTCGCCGACATTTCTTTCATTCGACGCATGAATTCGGGACGAGTGAGAACGATATGAGCATCGTCTTCCGATAATGGGGCAACGCTCACATGATACGATTCCTTATTCACCACGGTTTCTACTAATTCCTTCAATTGCGTTTGCTGTTCTTCGGTGAGTTTAGAAATCCGAATTTCTTCTTTACTGATGAGCTTATCGATGGTATCAGCATCCACACGAGCAAAGCTTCCATTCTCCACTTTTTGCTCAATAAAATTCACAAAGTGCGTATCAATTACGCCATCCATCCACAAAACATCATACCCTTTTTTCTTCGCGGAATTGATGTATGCATATTGATCTTCAGGATTTGTAGTATAGAGATAAATAACTTTTTTGTCCTTGTCCTCTTGATTAAGACTGATTAGATTTCGGTATTCTTCGAATGTGAAATATTTTTTATCGACGTTCTTTAACAAACAAAATTTATTTGCGCGTTCAAAGAATTTTTCTTCGCTCAACATTCCATATTTAATAAACACACCAATATCATCCCACTTCGATTCGAAATCGTTACGGTTTTCTTTAAACAACTCCTCCAATTTGTCAGCTACTTTTTTCAAGATGTGATTACTTATTTTCTTCACATTCGAATCACTTTGCAAATAACTTCTGGATACATTTAATGGGATATCCGGTGAGTCGATAACCCCATGTAACAAAGTAAGGAAGTCGGGAACAATTCCTTCTACTGCATCTGTCACAAATACTTGTCGGCAATACAATTGAATCTTATTTTTCTGAACTTCTAAATTCTTTTTCAATTTGGGGAAGTACAAAATTCCAGTTAAATTAAAAGGGAAGTCTACATTGAGATGAATCCAAAACAAAGGTTCTTCGGCGAAAGGATATAATTCTTTGTAAAACGCCTTGTAATCCTCGTCCGTTAACTCCGTAGGTTTCTTAACCCAAGCAGGTGCTGTATTGTTTATTTTCTCTCCTTCGAATCGAATTTCAACAGGAAGAAATCCACAGTATTTATTCAACAAAGTGCGAATGCGAGCAGGCTCTAAAAACTCCAGTGAATCGTCATTGATGGCTAGAATTACTTCGGTACCACGATCGTTCTTCGCTAATTTTTCCATGTTGTAGGATGGGCTTCCATCGCAGGTCCAACGCACTGCATCTCCTTCTTCGGCTAGCCATGAACGTGAGTGCAATGCGACATGATCCGATACCATAAACGCAGAGTAAAATCCAAGTCCAAACTTTCCGATGAGCTGTGCACCTGACTCATCTTTGTACTTATTCACAAATTCTTCGGCACCACTGAATGCAATTTGGTTGATGTATTTCTCCACTTCTTCACCCGTCATTCCTAAGCCACGGTCTATCACATGCAAGGTCTTGTTTTCTTTGTCGATTTTTACTTCAACATAAAGGTCTCCTGACTCCACAGGTTTCTCTGCCATGCGATTGAGCGCACTAAATTTTTGAGTGGCATCAACAGCATTCGCCACCAATTCTCTTAAAAATATTTCATGATCACTGTATAAAAATTTCTTGATGATTGGAAAAATATTTTCCGTTTGTACATTAATTTTACCTGTTGGGTTTGTCATATCTATCTTTATTTTTTTACTTTTTAATCCGTTTCACCACGAGTCAATATGCTTGCCAAAGGATAAAAACTGCCATTTTGACCCACAATTTGATAAAGAAATAAGCTCAAAACAAAATAAACACAAATTCATTGATTTAATTGTAATATTCCCCTGCAAAAAAATGTAGTTTTGTCTGCGTATTGCTGAAACTTTTACCTCTATTGTGAGTTAAATATAGCTCGGCTGCCCTACATAAAATCAGACTGTTGCCCGATACACCACATGCCAACTTTTAAAAATATCCATTCGCAAGTAGAAGCCAGAGCTGCGCAGCATCCTGATAGACAGGCTGTTTTGCATGGAAACCAGTCGCTTAGTTATGCAGAACTGAATAGTCAAGCAAATGCTTTAGCCCAACAGTTGGGACAAATCAACGGTGTAAAAAACGGCTTTGTTGGTGTCTGTCTAGAGCGATCTTGTGACCTGATGGTAGCCATTTTGGGAATATTGAAGGCTGGAGCTGCTTATGTGCCTTTCGATATAGACTATCCCATGGAGCGACTTCAATACATGGCCGAAATCAGCAATATTTCAGTCATGGTGAGCACTCCTTCAATCGGAATGAAATTACCTCAAGGCGCATTTCAAATTATTGATATTCAATCCATCAACAAAAAGAAAGAAGAGGCAAACCTCGATTTAAATATTGATAAAGATCAAGCCGCCTATGTCCTTTTTACCTCCGGATCTACGGGACAGCCAAAAGGGGTAAAGATGCCACACAAAGCACTGTTGAACTTGATAGATTGGCAGTTGCACCAAACCGGAGTTCATGACGAAGGGCGCACCCTCCAATTTGCACCTATCAGTTTTGATGTGCATTTCCAAGAAATATTTAGTACGTGGTGTGATGGCGGATGCATCTGTTTGATTGGTGATGAAGAAAGATTAAATGCTCCGGTGCTTTTAAATTACATCGAAAAAAATAATATCAATAGAATTTTTCTTCCATTCGTTGCCTTGCAAAGTTTGTGCGAGTTATCTAAAAAAACGAATGCCAACTTAACTTGTTTGCAAGAAGTAATCACTGCAGGAGAACAACTACAAGTAACTCCAGCCATCATCGATTTTTTTAATCGCATTCCTCATTGCAAATTATTTAATCATTACGGTCCTACCGAAACACATGTCGTTACCTCGCACCTGTTAGAAGGTGCTCCAGCAACATGGCCGTTACTACCTCCTATCGGAAAAGTAATACAAAATTCCGAAGTGTATTTGCTGGATGAAAAGGGGAAACCGGTAAAGGATGGTGAAGAAGGAGAATTATTTGCTTCTGGACTTTGTTTAGCTGATGGATATTTGAATAGAGATGATTTAACAAAGGAAAGATTTACATCGAATCCATTTAATACATCCGAAAAACTTTACAAGACGGGCGACTTGGCGAAGAAACTTCCCGATGGGAATATTCAATATTTAGGAAGGATAGATGGTCAAGTTAAAGTTCGTGGTTATCGAATCGAGTTAGGTGAAATTGAAGTAGCACTTGGTCGATTTAAAAATGTAATTCAAGCTGCAGCTACCGTACGTGAAGATAAACCAGGAGAGAAAAAATTAGTTGGATATCTCGTTTTCGAAAAAGGACATGAACTTCATGTAAAAGATGTGCGTACTTTTTTACAGACGATGCTTCCCGATTATATGATGCCGTCGGCCATCGTTCAATTGGACGATTTACCGCGTACTCCGAGTGGAAAAATTGATCGTAAGTCATTGCCTATTCCTGATACCAAGCGTCCCGAATTAGGGATCCCTTATGTAGCTGCTGAAAACGAAAATCAAAAAATACTTTGTAAACTTTGGTCGACCTTATTAAATATTGATGCGATTGGTATCAACGATAACTTCTTTGATTTAGGAGGAAATTCATTATTGGCATTGCAATCCGTTGCGCTTTTGAAAATGGAGCATGCCATTGATTTGTCTGTTATAAAAGTATATCAATATCCAACCATCGTTGCATTATCGGCAAGTATTGATGGAAAAGAAAATAACAAAAGTCTGAAAAAAGACATGGAAGCGCGAGCAAAAGCGCGTCATCAGAAAGGAACGCAATCGGTGCAAGATGCAATAGCTGTTATTGGAATGTCATTGCGTTTTCCCGGTGCAGAAACCGTTGATCAATTCTGGGATAATTTAAAAAACGGAGTAGAAAGCATTCGTTTCTTTTCTCCAGAAGAATTAGATCCATCGTTGCCTTCCGATTTAGTAAACGATCCAAACTATATACGAGCAAGAGGAGTTATCAAAGATGCGAAAGGCTTTGATGCCGCTTTCTTTCAGATGAATCCGAATGTTGCTAAAGTAACCGATCCACAACAACGTGTGTTTTTAGAATTAGCATGGAATGCGTTAGAATATTCAGGGTATAGCCCTAACCGTTATGATGGATTAATTGGTGTTTTTGCAGGAATGGGAAACAGCACATATTATTTAAATAATGTACTTCCTAATACAGATGCTGTTCGTCGCGTGGGTTCATTCCTGGCAATGACACAAAATGAAAAAGATTATATTGCCACACGCGTTGCCTACGAATTAAATTTGAAAGGTCTTGCTGTGAGTGTACATACGGCTTGCTCCACTTCTTTAACTGCTATTGCACAAGCTTGCAATTCACTATGGAATAGAGAATGTGATATGGTATTGGCGGGCGGATCTGCCATTACTTCCCCTGTGAATAGCGGACAACGTTATGAAGAAGGTGCGATGTATTCTAACGATGGGCATACCCGAACTTTTGACGATGGCGCTCGCGGAACTGTTTTTAGTGACGGAGCTGGAATCGTTGTTCTAAAACGTTATGAAGATGCGCTTGCCGATGGTGATACTGTTTATGCTGTGGTTCGTGGAGTAGCTCTTAATAATGATGGTAGTGAAAAAGGAAGTTTTACAGCCCCAAGTGTAGATGGACAATCTGCCGTAATAAGTATGGCGCAAGCTATGGCTGGTGTTGAAGCATCTAGTATCTCTTATGTAGAAACACATGGTACCGCAACGCCATTGGGTGATCCCATCGAAATAGAAGGATTAACAAAAGCTTTTCGTGAGCATACCGACAAAAATCAATACTGTGCGCTGGGCTCTGTAAAAACGAACTTCGGACATTTAACTGCTGCTGCTGGTGTTGCTGGATTTATTAAGACGGTTTTGGCCTTGCATCATAAAGAAATTCCGCGTAATTTATTTTATGAAAAAGCAAATTCACAAATCGATTTTGCAAAAACACCATTTTATGTGAATGACAAACACAATGCTTGGAACACCGATTTACTTCCACGTAGAGCTGGTGTCAGCTCATTTGGTGTAGGTGGAACTAATGCCCATGTTATTTTAGAAGAAGCTCCACAAACAGTTTCTTCTGGAATATCTCGAAGTAAACAATTGATTGCGCTTTCTGCAAAAACAGAAACGGCGCTCGCTTCAAGAAAAGAAGAATTAAAAGAATTTTTAAAAACAAATCCTAGTCTATCGCTTGCTGATTTATCCTACACATTGCAAAAAGGAAGACACGATTTTCCACATCGTTGGTTTGTAGCAACAGAAAATTATGAAGATGCGATTCAACAATTAGAACAGTCGGACAACAAAAGAAGTGCGAAGCAACATTATACACAACAAGCCAACGGCGTTGTATTTATGTTTCCAGGTCAAGGTTCGCAATATGTCGGAATGGGAACGGCATTGTATCGTGATGAAATCGTTTTCAAAGATGCGGTTGATCGTTGTAATGAAATTTTAGCACCCATTTTAGGACGAGATCTTCGTACATTATTATTTGCAACAGATGGTGATGCGGATGCTGAAAAATTATTAAAACAAACGTATTATACTCAGCCTGCTTTATTCACCATTGGTTATAGTTTAGCACAGTTGTGGATGAGTTGGGGAATACATCCTAAAGCACTCATCGGTCATAGCATTGGCGAATTCGTTGCTGCTACTATTGCAGGTGTATTCAGTTTAGAAGATGCACTAACGGTGGTGGCTAACCGCGGAAAGATGATGCAAAGTTGTCCGGAAGGTGGAATGCTTTCCGTGCGATTGCCTGAAGAAGCAATTATTCCCTTGCTCAACGATAAAATTTCCATTGCTGCTGTCAACGGTCCACAACTTTGTGTGGTGGCTGGACCTCACGAAGAATTAGCAAAACTTCAACAAAAGTGGGAAGCAGAAGAAGTCGTTTGCAAAGCCCTTCATACCTCTCATGCTTTTCATTCTCCAATGATGGATCCCATGGTGGAGCCTTTTGCAGAGATCGTACGAAAAGCTACATTACATGCACCAAAAATTCCTATACTTTCAACCGTTACTAAAAAATGGATGACGGATGGTGAAGCAACAGATCCCATGTATTGGGCAAATCATTTACGAGAAGCCGTTCGTTTTGCCGAAGGGGTGAAAGCCATTTGGACAGATGAACCGAAGTATATCATGCTGGAATTAGGTCCACGCAATACAGCATCTACATTAGCTCGACAACAAGCCATCGATCCTAAATCGCAAAAAGCAGTTCCCTCTTTAGGTGATCATTCTTTGAATGACGCCGAATGGACGAATATGATTAGTGCTATAGGACAATTATGGTTGAATGGAATTACCATCGACCTCAATAACTTTTACGCTCTGGAAAAAAGACATCGCATTGCTTTGCCAGGCTATCCATTCGAACATAAAGAATTTTGGTTAGATCCACCACTAATGGGAAGTTCTAATCTCATTCAAGAAAATAATATAAACAACACTTCTGAAATAATAACAACATCATTTGCTTCTGCCATGCCTCAACGTAAGGAACGACTAATAAAAGAGATCTCCGAAATTCTTGAAGAAGCTTCGGGTATCGAATTGGATGGGGCTGATCGTGATGCTGGATTTGTAGAGCTCGGTCTCGACTCTCTTTTTCTCACACAAATCGCACTCACCCTCACAAAAAAGTATAATACCAAGGTGACATTCCGACAACTCAATGAAGATTTATCTTCGTTAAACTCGCTATCTACTTACCTCGATCAGCAACTGCCTGCTGAAATAGTCGTCGCATCACCACCGCCTGTTTCATCTCGTTCTACTTCAACTCCACAACAACAGGCCCCTTCCATGATGCCTACGGGAAATATGAATGCGGAAAATGGGAATTTACAATGGCTCATCACACAACAACTACAAGTGATGCAACAACAATTGCAAATGATGAGCGGACAAGCTCACGTACCACTTTCAACACCATCTTCCCTTACGAACACTGCTCCTTCTTCTGCAACTTATTCTCAACAAAACGATACACCGTTTGTAAGTGCTGATGAAGAAAACGAATTAAAGAAACCATTTGGTGCTGTAGCAAGAATAGAAAAGTTAACCAACAATCAATTTACTATTGCGCAACAGAAATGGTTGAGTGTTTTTATTGATGCATATAATTCGAGAACAAAAAAGTCAAAAGAATATACACAAGAGCATCGTGCGCATTTAGCAGATCCTCGAGTAGTAACGGGATTCAAACCCCATTTAAAAGAAGTAACGTATCAGCCTGTAGTGAACCGTTCGCTTGGTTCAAAAATTTGGGATATTGATGGTAATGAATATTTAGACGTATTAAATGGATTTGGATCAAACATGTTTGGACACAATCCCCCATTCATTGTTGAAGCATTACAAGAACAACTACAAAAAGGATATGAATTAGGTCCACAACATGAATTAGCGGGAGATGTAGCGAAGATGATTTGCGAACTTACAAACTATGATCGTGCTGGATTCTGCAACACTGGATCAGAAGCTGTACTCGGTGCACTTCGTATAGCCCGTACCGTTACAGGTCGATCAACTGTAATTTGTTTCAACGGTTCTTATCATGGCATCAACGACGAAGTAATTTTACGAGGAACTAAAAAATTAAAGTCCATTCCGGCGGCGGCAGGTATCATGCCTGAAGCGGTACAAAATATGTTGGTGTTAGATTACGGTACACCAGAAGCGCTAGCCATCATCAAAGAATATGCGCATGAAATTGCTGCAGTATTGGTTGAGCCGGTACAAAGCCGAAGAGCTGATTTCCATCCAAAAGAATTTTTGCAAGAAGTAAGAAAAATTACAACTGATGCTGGTAGCCTTCTTATTTTTGATGAAGTAATAACAGGGTTCAGAACCTTACCAGGAGGAGCGCAGCAATTTTTCAATGTGAAAGCTGATCTTGGTACTTACGGCAAAGTAGTAGGAGGCGGAATGCCCATCGGTGTTATCGCAGGAAAGCGTGAATACATGGATGCATTAGATGGCGGTCATTGGCAATATGGTGATAAAAGCGTTCCTGAAATTGGAGTTACTTATTTCGCCGGAACTTTTGTTCGACATCCCTTTGCACTTGCTGCTGCAAAAGCCGTTTTGCTTCGCATGAAAGAAAAGGGAGAAGCATTACAAGAATCATTAACAAATAATACGACTCGACTTGCTGAAGAAATTAATACCTATTGTGAGCACTTAAAAACAAACTTTCATATTGTTCATTTTGGTTCGCTATTTAAACCAAAATATGATGCGGATATGTATAACATTGATTTGTTATTTTTAATTCTTAGACATAAAGGCATTCATATTTATGATGGGTTCCCTTGTTTCTTAACAGAAGCACATACGCAAGAAGATATTGACACCATCATTTATAAATTTAAAGAAGCGCTCTTGGAAATTGTTGAACTTGGATTTATTCCAGGACATACCAACGGTCAAAAAGTAAATGGGAAATCAAGCATTGCTCATCCCTCTTTTAATTCAAACAACCCTCCTATTCCCGGAGCTATGCTAGGAAAAAATCCAGATGGAAGTCCAGGCTGGTTCGTTCCAGATCCGTCTCGTCCAGGCAAATATTTGAAACTTAACAATAATTAATTACTTTTATAATTGTATGTCAGTAATACCACCTGAATTAACTTTTGAAGCTGTTGACTTTGATCCGTTCGCACCGAACTCAACAACTGTTACTTCGACAGAAGCACAACGCGAAATCTTCACCTCTGTATTATTGGGTGGAGATGCGGCTAACTGTGCCTATAATGAGTCGGTAACTTTAAAAATTTCAGGGCCTTTAAATAAAGAATTATTAAAAGATTCTTTTGCAAAGGTAGTTCATCGTCATGATGCACTTCGGTCTACGTTTAGCAAAGATGGACACTCCATTCACTTTTCAACAACATTACAACTACCATGGATTGAAACTATAGTACATACAGAAGAAGAAAAATATCTATTAATAAAAAAGGTTGCAAAAGATGCAACGCTTCAGGCTTTTGATTTATTAAATGGTCCATTAATTCGAGTACATTTGATTTTCTATGGTGTAACGGATTTCACTTTAGTTGTGACCGGTCATCATATTATTTGCGATGGATGGTCCTTGAGTTTGATGTTGCGTGATTTGAGTATTCTTTACTCAGCGTCCGTAAGAGGTGAAATGCCCGTTTTAGAGCCTGCTGTTTCATTTATTCAGTATGCACAAGAGTTAGCGAATGAAATAAAATCCAAAGGTAAAGAAGAGGTCGAGTCATTTTGGGTACAACAATTTCAAGATGAAATTCCTATCGTTGAATTTCCAAACGATAACTCTCGTCCTGCAATTCGCAGTTTTCATGCTAAGCGAATCGATGCAATTGTACCTGAAGAAATAGTAAAGGGAATGCGCGACGTAAGCAAAAAAACGAATGCAAGTTTCGTCACGCTTATGTTAAGCGCCTTTGAGTCATTCCTCTACCATGTAACAGGGCAAGAAGATTTAGTAGTGGGATTACCTGCTGCAGGTCAAAACATAGAAGGCCGATTTAATCTAGTGGGTCACTGCGTAAATTTACTTCCCCTAAAAAGTAAAATTCAACCCAACCAGCCATTCAACGAGTATTTAAAATATAGAAAAGGTTATTTATTCGATGCTTACGATCACCAACAATTTACTTTCGGAAGTTTAATTCAAAAATTAAATATTCATCGCGATCCCTCTCGCGTTCCATTGGTGCCAATTGTCTTTAATGTGGATATCGGATTCTCTGAGGGATTTCATTTTGAAGGTTGCACCTTTGAAGTAAGTACGAATCCGCGCCATTTCGAAAATTTCGAAATTTTCTTGAATGCTTCAGGAACTGGAAATCAGTTGACATTAGAATGTACATTTAACAACGACCTTTTCACCGAAGAGATGATGCAAATTCGTATGCAGGAATTCATCTGCATCATGCAAAGCATCATTGAGAATCCTGAGAAACCCGTTGGTTTTTTGAATGCGTTAACACCCATTGAAAAAGGTATTTTCGAGAAAAACAACGACACGAAAATCATACATGAAAAACGGTTGGGGATTCATGAATGTATTGAAGAGACTACAGATACTTTAAAGAAAAATCACATTGCTATTGTAGCTGGGGACAAACATATTACTTACGAAGAATTAAATTTCTTATCCGGACATTGGGCAGCACGATTGCAAGCGCGAGGAATTAAAGAAGGAGATTTTATTGGCGTTTGCATGCGAAGAAGCGCTGAATTGCCGGTTATACTTTTAAGTATTTTAAAATCTGGTGCCGCCTACATCCCATTAGATCCAGATTTTCCTGCCGATCGTTTACAATACATGGTAGAGGATGCTCCTGCAAAACAGGTCATCATTTCTAAAGAACTCCAGGAAGAATTACAATTCCCGGCTGATAAAGTCCTTTTCTTTGAAGATCTTAAAAATGAAACTAACGGTATTGAATATACCAAAAATGCAGTGACGCACGAAACCTTAGCTTATGTACTATACACTTCAGGCTCTACCGGAAAGCCAAAAGGAGTTGCAGTACGTCACGCATCGGTTACCAATCTTTTAAATGACCTTGCTGCTAAAATGGGGTTAGATCGTGAAGAACGATTATTATCTGTCACCACCATTTCATTCGACATTTCTGTATTGGAATTTTTTATGCCCTTGATGCATGGAGCCGGATTACACATAGCAAACAAAACGCAGGCGATGGATCCTCGTTGGCTTAGTAATTATATTGATCAAAAAGCCATTCGCTTTATGCAAGCAACTCCTGCTACTTACGATCTACTTTTTGCTGGTGGATGGCAAGGAAAAAAAGATTTAGCGGTACTTTGTGGCGGAGAAGCACTTCGGATTGAATTAGCAACAAAGTTATTATCATGCAATCGCGATTTGTGGAATTTGTATGGTCCAACAGAAACAACAATTTGGTCAACAGTATCACTCGTAACACAACAAACATTACATCGTCAACGTAATGGAATTCTTTCCATCGGAAAAGCAGTTGCTAATACCAAAACATTCATCATGGATCCACACGGATGTCCTTGTCCTGTTGGGGTTTCGGGTGAGCTGTGGATTGGTGGAGAGGGTGTATCGGCAGGCTATTTAAATCGACCAGAGTTAACAGCAGAGAAATTTATTCCATCTCCTGACGGATTAGGAATGGTGTATAAAACAGGAGATCGTGTTGTGATGGATCTTTCAGGCAATTTATTTTTCATGAATCGCTTCGACCATCAAGTGAAGGTAAGAGGCTATCGTATTGAGTTAGGGGAAATAGAAACTGCTATAAACAAATGTGATTTAATTCAACAATCTGTTGTACTTACACATCCGGATAAATCGGGACAAAACATGTTGGTTGTTTGGTTTAAAGCAACGACAACAGAATTATCGAATGAGGATATAATCAGTCGCTGCAAAAGTTCAATAGAAAAAGAATTACCCGTATACATGGTTCCTGCAGTATGGATTCCCATGCAAGATTTTCCATTAACACCTAACGGGAAAATTGATCGTAAGGCATTACCATTACCGGGAGCTGTAGAAATTGATAGGAATAAATTAAAAGAAGAGGTTACAACTCCCTTAGAGAAAACCATCATTAAATTGTGGGAAGAGGTGCTTCAAGTTCCTAACATTCGCCTTGACGATGATTTTTTTCAACTCGGTGGTCACTCCATTCTTGCTGTGAAAATAATGGTGGATTTGGAAAATATGATGAACAAAAAATTGCCTTTGGCTGTTTTATTTACGTCTCCCACCATACGAGCATTAAGTTCCCTTTATGAAGAACATGAGGATGAAAAAACATGGCATCCGATAGTACCTTTACGTGAAGGCGGAATCAACAAGGCGCTTTATTTTGCGCATGGAATAAGCGGAAACGTATTTAAATATCATGGATTAGGACAGCGTTTACGAGGGAGTCAACCGAGTTATGGATTGCAAGCATATGGACTGAATGGAGTAGATATTCCGTTTCATGACATGCAACAAATGGCTGCATTCCACATCAAAGCCATTCGCGCTGTACAACCAGAAGGACCTTATTATTTAGCAGGAGGATCCTTTGGGGGTTACCTTGCTTATGAAATGGCTATTCAATTAAAAGAAGCGGGAGAAGAAATAGGCTTCCTTTGCATTTTTGATATTGATGCCGCGAAGAAAAAAGATTTTCTTCCTGCGGGAATGAAACAAATTGCTGATGTACAACTTTTAGCTGAGCGATTTGTGAAACGGGCTATTGAATTAGCGAAAGCGGATAAAGACGAACGTAAAATCTATTTTGATGCACGAAAAAAACAGCAAGATCGAAACAATGATATTGAATCGTGGCTCGAAAAATATAAAGTGACTGAAATGATAGGTGCTGAATCAGCGGCTTACTTCCGAAGAATTGAAGAAGCTTGTCACGACGCACTCATGAGCTATAAAATTCGCGAGTATGATGGTGACATTTTATTAGTTCGTGCGCAAGACAGTTATTACAATAACGAATACGATGATGATTTAGGATGGTCGCATTTTGTGAAAGGAAAAGTGGATGTACTCTTCGCACCCGGTGATCACAACAGTATATTTTGGCCTCCCAATGTAGAATTTCTTGCAGACAAAATTGGTGATGAACTTGAAAAAACCATGCGTTAACAACATGGTGTTACAGGAATTTATTTCTGACAATAAAAAAATTGAAGAGATAAATCTGCGAACACAAGTGCTTCTCGTTTTAGCATCCGTTCCAGAACAAATGCCTTCATCACTATTTCTTTCTGAAGAAGAAAAAATACGTGCATCTCGATTTGTGAAAAAAGAAGTGATGCACAGTTTTCAATATCAGCATCATCTTTTAAGAATTTTACTTTCGAAATGGATGGATACATCTCCTGAAAAAATAAAATTCACTTTCAATCCATTTGGAAAACCAGAGCTACCAAATGCTCCTTTCTATTTTAATTGCAGTCGATCTGGAAATCAACTGGCATTTTACGTTGGACCACAGGAGGGAGGAGTAGATATAGAAATCATAAGACCATCGGCACCATTTAATGAATTAGCGAAACAACATTTTCATTCCAACGAACAAGATTTTATTTCAACTGACAAAGATTTTTTTACCATTTGGACACGAAAAGAATCCGTTTTAAAGTCGATGGGAACTGGACTACAATCGAAGATTAATGATATAGATACTACTGTAAATACCATCCATAAAGATGGACATACTTACGAAATCGCATCTTACCAATCGAATGAAAAAATAATCAGTTTCGCTATGTCACAAATTGATTTTCAAACTCCAGTTTGCCTTTCTCTTTGCACTAAACTTGATACCAACTCCCTTCCTGTAAGTCCATTACCCTTTTATAAATCGAACTTTTAAGGGTAAATAACTCCATTCCTTTAAAATTATATCCAATTCCAAAAACTCAACGACGCTGAAATTGTTGTTAATATCATAAAACACATTAAATTTACCTTTTAAAATAAACTGATCATGATCTCAAAGAAAATAGAAAAATTGCTGAATCAGCAAGTAGCCATGGAGTCGGACTCCTCACAATTTTATTTAGCGATGGCCTCTTGGGCCGAGCGCTCGGGCTATAATGGAGTAAGTGCCTTCCTTTATCGACATAGCGATGAAGAGCGTCAACACATGTTGAAGCTCATTAAATTCGTGAATGAGCGTGGTGGCGTTTCTCAATTACCCGCTTTAAAAAGTCCACCGGTTAACTTTAAAAACGTGAATGAAGTGTTTGAACAACTGTTAAAACATGAAGTTAAAGTGAGCGATGAAATCAATAAACTGGTCGATAATTGCCTAGCTGAAAAAGATTATACAACACACAACTTCCTACAATGGTACGTAGCAGAGCAAATTGAAGAGGAGCGTTTAGCTCGGAACTTATTGGACAAACTCAACCTAATTGGCGGAGATAAAGGCGGTATGTACCTCTTCGACAGAGATTTGGAGACGATGAATCCTGAGGGAGCGTAAACCGTAAAAACTCAACTCTTCGTAGTTATTAATACCACCATGTTGTAAGAAATAGGGCCACTGCAATCATTTATTGTGGTGGCTTCCTTTATCTTTCCACTTGAAACGAACATCGATTAGACGTACAATAAAAATAAAGATTTTTACGTCAATAAATAACACCAAGAAGAGAAAGAACATAATGAAAATGAAAATTTGGTCAAAAATATTTTTACTTATCGCTGTAAGCGTAAGTATGAGTTTACAAAGCGTGGCACAAAACGCAGCGGCCTCCCAAAAATTTGATGCGCTCCTAAATATGGTAAGTTATGCTTACGTTGATTCAGTGGATCAAAATAAAGTAACAGAGAGTGCAATACGCGCCTTACTAAAAGAGTTGGATCCGCATTCGGTATATATTCCTGCCGATGAATTAAAAGCCAGCAACGAACCACTTGTTGGAAAATTTGAAGGTGTCGGAATTCAATTTAATATTTTGGATGATACCATCATGGTTACGCAAACCATCAGTGGTGGTCCGAGTGAAAAATTAGGAATACGTTCTGGTGATCGAATCGTAATGATCAATGACACTATTGTTGCAGGGATTGGAATAAAAAATAACGATGTACTGAAAAAACTTCGTGGCGACAAAGGCACGAAAGTAAAAGTTAGTATTGTGCGTCGGCTTATTTCCGATTTAATCGTGTATAACATTACCCGCGACAAAATTCCGTTGTACAGTGTGGAAGCATCTTATCAAGCAGCGCCTGGTGTTGGTTACATCAAGATTTCTCGATTCGCAGATACTACAGTGGATGAATTTCAAGTAGCATTAAAAGATTTAAAAGAGAAATACAATATTCAAAGTTTGATTTTGGATTTAAGTGGTAACGGTGGCGGATACTTGAACAGAGCGATAGAATTAGCGGATGAATTTTTGAGTATAGGAAAACGAATTGTTTATACGGAAGGTAGAAATAATCCCAAACAAGAATCATATTCTACCAATACCGGTGGATGGGAAAAAGGAAAATTAATTCTACTTGTTGACGAAAGTTCAGCATCAGCGAGTGAAATTGTATCAGGTGCAATACAAGATTGGGACCGTGGATTAGTCATTGGAAGAAGAACATTTGCAAAAGGATTGGTTCAAAAACCATTTCCGCTACCTGATGGATCTGCAGTGCGTTTAACGATTGCGCGCTACCATACACCCAGCGGAAGATGTATTCAAAAGTCGTATGAATCAGGCGATGAAAATTATGAAATGGATTTAAGCAAACGTTTTGAGCACGGTGAACTGTATCATGCCGACAGTATCGCATTCAACGATTCATTAAAATACGAAACTAATGGCGGAAGAACAGTTTATGGTGGTGGTGGTATAATGCCCGACATCTTCGTTGCGCTCGACACCAGTTTAAGTTCTCGCTACTATGATGATATCAGAAGAAACGGTGTGATGAACGATTTCACGTTAACGTATGTTGATGAGAACAGAGCTTCCTTAAAAGCACAATATAAAGATGTGTATGACTTTAAAAAAGGATTTGAGATGACGAATGAATTCGTCAACAAATTTGTGGAGTATGCCGAGAAGAAAGGAACTAAGAAAAATGAAGAAGGATTAAAAACTTCCGATAAATTGATACGCACACAACTCAAAGCACTTATAGCACGCGATCTTTGGAATACAAGTTCCTATTACTATGTCATCAATGACATCAATGGATTTGTAGAAAAAGCGTTGGAGTCGTTGGACGATGATAGTTTTGAAAAGATGAAGATCGCGGGGAATTAAGGATTGCAATCCCGATAGCTATCGGGAGGCAAGTTGGCGTCGCGAGGCTTCGCGATGGTGGATTGGTGGATTGCTGCGCTGTGAGGTCTTTAGGTAGTAGTGTACTTCGGAGGTGAATTTGCGAGTTGGGTTATTGTTCAAGCAACTTGTCCGTTGGGACTTTGTATTCTTCGCAGTGAGAATAATCGATGGGCCCTACCTGCACTAAAGTTCCTTGCTTCGCCGTAGCTACGCATAGGCAAGTCGGCAAGCAGGCTCTGATTTAATAAGATGATTAAGTTTTTTATGTTTACTTATCATAAAATTAAACTGACAATTTTGAACGCGGATGACGCGGATTATTAGGATAAATTAAGATTTGCGAATCGATTGATAATAATTTGAATTTTTTATTTAAAGTTTTAAATATTGTGTATTCGCGAATTAGTAATTCGTAATTAGTACATTCGTATCGATTCGGAATTCGTATCCTTTTTCAATCTTTCGAGAAATAATCTCCACTTTGATACACTCCCGTTGTTTGCTTTACAATTTGCATTAATAGATCGTTGGCTAAAGAGGAAGCACCGAAGCGGAAATAGTTTGGATTCATCCATGCTTCGCCGAGCGTTTCATTTAAGACGACTAAATATTGAATGGCCAATTTCGCAGTAGCAATTCCACCTGCGGGTTTCATTCCAATCATCTTTCCTTCTTTATAATAAAAATCACGAATGGCTTCAAGCATGACTAAGGTCACAGGAAGGGTGGCTGCGGGTTGAACTTTTCCGGTGGATGTTTTTATAAAATCGGCACCGGCATACATCGCAATATCGGATGCTTTTCGCACATTGTCGAGGGTGCTCAACTCTCCAGTTTCTAAAATTACTTTGAGGTGTGCTTCTCTGCACGCTTCCTTCACGGCAGCAATTTCATCGAACACATAATTATATTCTCCTGCTAAAAAATGTCCGCGAGAGATCACCATATCAATTTCATCGGCACCTTCGCTTACGGCAAACTTCGTTTCATCCAGTTTCACTTTTCGTGTACTCATTCCACTGGGAAAAGCAGTGGCTACGGCGGCAACTTTCACCCCGCTATTACCTAACGCCTCCTTCGCTACGCGCACCATGGTGGGGTATACACAAATCGCAGCAGCAGATGGTAAGTCGGGCATGGCATCGTAAGGTCTCATTGCCTTCGCACAAAGCTGGCGCACCTTTCCGGGAGTATCCTTCGCTTCGAGGGTGGTGAGGTCCATCATACTCATGGCTAACTTAAGAGCATGCATCTTAGATTCATTCTTGATAGAACGTTTAGTGAAGCGGGCGACACGCTCGTCGATGGAAACAGAATCAATTGGAATAGTGGTGATGTTGTGCATAAGCATGTAATAGGTTACGAATTACGAATCGATACGAATATACGAATTACGAATACGCTAATATACGAATACACGAATAACTGCAGTTTAAAAATCACTTGCCCTGAGCGAAGTCGAATGGGCGAATCGATACGAATATACGAATTACGAATACGCTAATATACGAATACACGAATAACTGCAGTTTAAAAATCCCTTGCCCTGAGCGAAGTCGAATGGGCGAATCGATACGAATATACGTCGCGAGGCTTCGCGATACGAATACGCTAATATACGAATACACGAATAACTGCAGTTTAAAAATCCCTTGCCCTGAGCGAAGTCGAATGGGCGAATCGATACGAATATACGTCGCGAGGCTTCGCGATACGA
>CAIXTT010000080.1 GCA_903922455.1 uncultured Bacteroidota bacterium
AGTTTAGTTGTTAGTTGTTAGATTTTAGTCCAGATAGCTATCCATCGGCCGCCAAAGGCTTGCCGACGGCGCTGCGGGATTAAACTTTGGATTTTTTGAAGTGGCCAAAGGATATTAGATATTAGATGTTAGATGTTAGATATCCAACATCCAACATCCAACATCCAACATCCAACATCCAACATCCAACAACTAACATCCAACAACTAACAACTAACAACTACTTCTCCTTCACTTCTTCAAAATCAACATCCGTTACATTATCAGTTGCTGATGCGGTAGGTTCACCTTCTTGGGTTTGTTGTCCATCGGGAGCACCTGCTTCTTGAGAAGCATTGTAAAGATCCTTTGATGCGGCTTCCCATGCAGAATTCAATTCCGTGCTTGCTGTTTCGATAGCTATCCAATCTTTTTGTTGATGTGCCTCTTTCAATTTTGCAAGTGCATTTTCAATAGTCACTTTTTTATCAGCTGGAATTTTCTCACTAAATTCTTTCAATTGCTTTTCAGTATTGAAAATTAAAGAATCGGCTTGATTGATTTTATCTACTTCTTCTTTTGCTTTGCGATCACTTTCTGCATTTGCTTCAGCCTCGCGTTTCATGCGTTGAATATCTTCTTCGTTTAATCCGGAAGAAGCTTCGATGCGAATGTTTTGTGATTTGCCACTTGCTTTATCTTTTGCAGTGACATGCAAAATTCCGTTTGCATCGATATCAAAAGTTACTTCAATTTGAGGTATACCGCGTGGAGCAGGAGGAAAGCCATCTAAATGGAATCTTCCAATGGTGCGATTGTCTTTTGCCATCGGACGTTCTCCTTGCAATACGTGGATTTCTACGGATGGTTGGTTGTCAGAAGCAGTAGAAAATACTTCTGATTTACGAGTAGGAATCGTAGTGTTCGACTCAATTAACTTGGTCATTACTCCGCCCATGGTTTCAATTCCTAATGAAAGAGGAGTTACATCTAACAATAATACATCCTTCACTTCTCCAGTTAATACGGCTCCTTGAATGGCAGCACCAACAGCAACTACTTCATCCGGATTTACACCTTTAGAGGGTTTCTTTCCGAAAAACTTTTCTACTAATTCTTGAATCGCAGGAATACGAGTTGATCCACCTACTAAAATAACTTCATTGATGTCATTGGAGGTAAGTTTCGCATCCGAAAGCGCTTTTTTGCAAGGCTCTAGCGTTCGTTGAATTAATTTATCTGCTAATTGTTCAAACTTAGCACGTGTTAATGTTTTTACAAGATGTTTTGGAATTCCATCAACAGGCATAATATAAGGCAAGTTAATTTCGGTCTGCATAGAGCTCGATAATTCAATCTTTGCTTTTTCAGCAGCTTCTTTTAGACGTTGCAAAGCCATTGGATCTTTTCTCAAGTCGATCCCTTCATCACTTTTAAATTCATCGGCCAACCAATCTATGATTACTTGATCAAAATCATCTCCTCCTAAGTGTGTATCGCCATTCGTTGATTTTACTTCAAATACACCATCGCCTAATTCAAGTATCGAGATATCAAAGGTTCCCCCTCCTAAATCGAACACTGCAATTTTATTGTCCGTATGCTTTTTGTCTAATCCATACGCTAATGCAGCAGCCGTTGGCTCATTGATAATTCGTAGTACTTTTAATCCTGCAACTTCACCAGCTTCTTTGGTAGCTTGACGTTGTGCATCATTAAAATAAGCCGGAACTGTAATCACAGCTTCACTTACTTCATATCCTAAATAATCTTCCGCGGTCTTCTTCATTTTTTGAAGAACCATGGCAGATATTTCTTGTGGTGTATATAAACGATCGTTGATTTTTACACGTGGCGTATTATTATCTCCTTTAACGACTTCGTAGGGGAATCTAGAAGTTTCCAAAGAAACCTTATCAAAAGATTCTCCCATAAAACGCTTAATAGAAGAAATAGTATGTGTTGGATTTGTAATAGCTTGGCGCTTGGCCGGGTCACCCACTTTACGCTCTCCGTCTTTTATAAATGCTACAATGGAAGGCGTCGTTCTGCGTCCTTCACTATTTGGTATCACCACAGGCTCATTCCCTTCCATTACTGCAACGCAAGAGTTAGTTGTTCCAAGGTCAATTCCTATTACTTTTTTCATGATTTTTTTATTTGTTAGTCACTAATCAATGAGTATGCCATTGGAAAATTCAAGTTACAATGACAGAAATAGAGCCTTTGCTCCTAAAATGAGACTGACACAATGACACTATGGCAGTGTTTATTGAAAGATGTGACTAGTATACCTTCCGTTTAAAAGGGAGTCGTAACTAATATCATTAAAGGAAATATTGGGAATAATGGTATCCAATCGACAAGTGAAGATCCCTTTTCCAGCACTCAGATTGGTGAAATCTGGAATGAAGTTCACTGTGTTGTTTGGAGAATTTATTTGGATATAATTGTAGAAATCGTCGGTAGCTGAAGTGAAAATGAAATCACTCTTAAAATCAACTAAGCGTCGAGTTACCGTGGTGTCTACTTTAATTTTGGATCCCAAAAATTGATAAATAGTATTTCCATCCAGTAAAAAAGATAATTCTTGACCACCGTTTAATGTAAGACTTGTAATATATGGGAGTTTAAAATCTTCGTATTTTAAGGTGATCGCTTGGGTTAACTTTTTGGTTTCCGTGTAACGAATTCGCATGATAAGCCCATACATTTTTCCGTATTTAGAACTGTTAAACCGGATTTTGTAAGGATCATCATCGGCAATATTTACACGTGTTGTTGGGACTAATGTTTTTTGGTAAATGGGTTCAATAATTCTTGTTTTCCCAGTTATTGTTAACCCTGATTCTATATTTTGAAAACGAAGTTGGTACTGTAAACTTGGGTCAAGTCGAGTACCATCTAAACGAAACACATAATGATCATTATCGGCAAATAATCCTTCGTTTTTGAATTGAGTAAAATCAGGATGCATTTGGTAGGATTCAACGACTGTGTTAAAATTTAACTTTTCAAGGAATACCCGTACTTTGGAAGTGTCATAATACAGACTGTCAGACTCTTGTGCCATCAATAAAGCATTTCCAGCTCCTAAAAAAGCTTTCTGTACTCGAACGTAATGAACGGTACTTGCGGGGTTAATTAAGCTATAAATGATCGGTATCTCTTTATATTCTTCTAAAATATCAAGATCATTTTCGCAGGAAGTAAGCAGAATGCATAGCCCAATAAAGACCCAAATTAATTTTTGCATAAGTCCTCAAATGTACATAAACAGTTCCATGTAGCTGGTACGAATATGGAAGATTTTCGGCCACTTATACTATTTTACAATTTGCTGATGTTGATTCATTTCTCTTAGGAATAACGTAATAGAATTAGATCATAATAGTTGTTTGTTTAGTTTAGCAAAATGTTGGAAGCCATTGTTTCTGGAGTGATGTTAGGGTTGGTATTGTCACTGTTGGTTGGACCTGTGTTTTTTTTACTCATTGATACTAGTATAAAGAAGGGATTTAAGAGAGGTGTTTATTTGTCCCTAGGAGTTCTTTTAAGCGATATGTTTTATATTGCTATTACTTATTTCAGTAGTGTGGCCGCTGGGGTAGTAAATAATTATAAGTGGGAAATTGGATGGGCCGGCGGTCTTTTATTAATGGTATTTGGCATCGTTACTATGCTTAAAAAACCAAATATTAAATCTGCTGATTTGGATTTGTCGGATAATGGAAGTTCCGGTTGGGTTGAAGTTTTAAAAGGATTCCTGATGAATCTTCTAAATCCTTTCGTACTCATTTTTTGGTTGGGTGTATCGGGATCAGTTTCTTCTGGAAATAGTTTTACGTATATGCATACCGTTATATTTTTTATTTCAGTCTTAACAACCGTGTTTTTAACTGATGTAATTAAGGCTTGGTCTGCCTCTAAGCTTCGTGCTTTTTTAAAACCCAACCTGCTCATTTGGGTAAATCGAGTAAGTGGATTTGGGTTGCTTTTGTTCGGAATTAGAATGATTTATAAGATGGTAATAAGTACTTGAAAATGTAAGATTTATTAAAATTTCCGTAAGTATATTAGTTAAGGTTTGTGATTAAAATATTGTTTTTCAATATTTTAATCATTTTTTTGTGCAATCTCATCCATTGAGTTGTCAACAATTGTATACTTTTTTAATGTAAAACTTGACTCGTTTGGTTCCGTTTTGTAAGTTTACGTGTATTCAGATAAGGAGTTGAGTTAGCTCAAATTTTCACCCTTGAAATGGATTAGTTTACCCTCTGAACTTATCTACTTGCCGAATATAGACTTTGACGAATCGAAGTATGTATTAACTTGAGGTAGTTCCGAAAATAAGCCTATGAAAGAAGCATTATTAAAAGATATTCAGCCAGAAGTAAGAAATTTCCTTGGGAAATATGTAGACTTAAAGTCTGATAAGACCAAGTTAATGATTACGACGACGAACTTTAATATTGAGAGTGTGGACGGCTCTTCTTCACAAGCTATTATTAACTTAAAGAAGATAAACGATATTCGTTTTGTAAATAAATTTCAAGAAGCAATTAATGAAAAGTTACCAATAGGAGGTACTTATATTGGTTTTGTAGAAACACAAGAACAAAGAAAGTATCGCTTGTTGAAGAAATTTATTCCAGGGTTTGCTCACTTGTATTTTATTTTTGATTTTATTTTTAAAAGAGTGTTTCCAAAACTTCCCTTGTTTAAAAAGGTTTATTTTTTTGTTACGAATGGTCGAAATCGTGTAATGTCTAAAGCAGAAGCTTTAGGAAGATTGGCTTCATGCGGTTTTAAAATTATTGAAGTTAAAGTTATTGGTAACTATACCTATTTCGTAGGAAAAAAGGAACGCCAACCTCATTTTGATTTGTCGCCTTCTTATGGGCCATTGTTTACCATGAATCGAATTGGAAAAAACGGGAACATTATTCAAGTTTATAAATTCCGTACCATGTATCCTTATGCTGAATATTTGCAAGAGTATATTTACTCTCAAAATAAATTGGCTGCAGGTGGAAAGTTTGCGGATGATTTCAGAATTACAAGCTGGGGAAAATTTATGCGCCAAACTTGGTTAGATGAATTGCCAATGCTCATTAATATTTTTAAAGGAGATATTAAAATTGTTGGGGTGCGTCCATTAAGTAAACATTATTTTGGACTTTATACGAAGGAGCTCCAAGAGAAAAGAATCTATTCGAAACCAGGTTTATTACCTCCTTTCTATGTTGATATGCCTAATACGTTGGATGAAATTATTGAATCTGAATTAAAGTATTTAAGGGCCTATGAGAAACGCCCTTTCTTAACAGACATTAAATATTTCTTTTCAATCTGTACCAATATTATTTTTAGAAAAGCAAGAAGTAACTAATTCAACTTTTTAAATACTTGAAAGTTGCCAATCGTTGTGTCCGGTTTGTATTGATTTAAAGGGACATCAATAAATTCTTCTAGTGTTTCTCCCTTTCTGGTTACTAAGTATGGAATTTTTCCATTCTTTACCAAGGTCTCAAATTCGTTGAAGTGAAAAACGCCTAGAGGTCGGGTAAAATAGAGAGCTACTTCTCGACAAGGAAATAAGGCTTTATCCACAAGCTGAAGATTTAATGTGTTTTCTTTATGGAAGTCAGTAAGCACCCATTCATCCGTTTGAATTTTTGGCCTTAAATAGTTTGCTACTTCAATGGTATTTAAATAATTCTTTTTTGCTTCTTTCATCATGCCAAGATCGCCCCATCCTTTGTCGTTTGCCGCTGAAATAATAAAAAAGGGAGAAAGCATTAAGGCATAGAGCACCACTCCACGAGTAGGCCCCAATTGATTCTTGATAAGTAGGGCAGATCCTAAGATAGAAAGTGCTATGAATTCTAAATAATAATTGGCACCGGATCCCGCTTTAAAAGAAGAGAGAGTTGCCGTAGTAAAATACCAAGCAAGCCCAACCGCAAGAAATAAATATCCTTGCTTACTTCTCTCTTTGAATAAGGATAGTGCTATGAAAAATCCAGCTGCCAAAACGTATGAGAATTTAAGAAAGAAATTTTTGAGGAGTACTTCAATAAACCAATTGGCGTTGAATCCGTTTTTAACGCCGTCTATGACATTTAATTTTAATGATAGTAGTGGCGATGGAAATAAAAATAATCCAAAGACCAGTAATAGGGTTATCATTCCTGCCATAAAAATCGACCATTGATAAACCGATTTCTGAATAAATACATAGTAAATGCTGCAAAATGCTAATAAAAATATTCCTGTCTGTTTCGTCATGATGGTAAGCGCACAAAGTGCTCCGCAGAAAAGTAAACGAGGAATAGTGGTGCTAGTTTTGCCATCGTTTCGTAATATGTCTTTTAAAAGTACAGCAATCGTAGCCACAAAAAAGAAGAGGTATAAATTGTCAACTCTTGCATAAATGATACTTGGAATGGAAAGAAAGTAAATGCTGGCCAATGTTAAGGATATTACTTTATTGACTTGAATAGTTTTAAATAAAGTTTTTGCTAAGAGGATGAATGTAGCGACATCAATGCTCAAACAAAACAATCGGTTAAGAACCATCATAGCATGTACGTCTTTTGCAATACCCAATAACTTTCCAAGCAATGCAACGATATGAAAATGGAGCGGCATATATTGAATGATTGAATAAGGAGCTATTTCCGGATTTGTGTAGAGTTCGCTTCCTGATAATATTCGAATAATTCCGTACATTACATTGATTGAAACTCCTCCTATTTCAGGTAAATAAGATAAAGCTAAATTGATCCGAAGAATCAGTAAACTAATTGTCATCACAAACAGAATGAAGACTAAAATGGCACCCGGAGTTATTTTTGTGTTCAAGGTCTTCATTCTTTTTGCCAAATTCCAATAAGTGACTTGCCCGTTGAAAATCCAATGAGTGGATCTAACAATTTTGAGATGGGTACAATCATCCGATCCCAAAATTTTACTTGTTTAAGTGTAGGATAATCTTTCTTTAAAAACCATTTGTTCATGAGAGAAGCAAAAAGTCCCAAACAATCCAAATAGAAAATTTTATTTTTTCGAACTCCTACTGGAATCACTTCTTGTAATCTTTTTTTGTTGTAACGTCTGAAGTGTCCTATCGCTTTATCAAATGGACTGTATAAATATTGATGCGCCGGTACAAGAATAATTAATTTTCCGCCTTTATTTAAAAGTGCTGAAGCTCTTTCAATTTCTTCTTTATCTTTTTCGATGTGTTCAATTACATCTATGTAAATGATGGTGTCGTATTTCTTGGAAGTAGGTAGATCAAGAGTAGTTCCGACAAGCAATTTGCAAGAAGTTGGCAATTGTTTGTTTTTAATTTTTATTTCTATTTTTTCCGCTAAAGAGGCATCGGGTTCTAAGCAGAGCCAATTTTCTACCTTTTCATTTAGAAGGTGTGCGGTGGTTTCACCGATTCCAGCTCCTACTTCTAAAACATTTCCTTGAATGAATGGAGAAAGATGTTTTCTATAGTACCTTTTCCAATGATGAGCATGTCCAAAGAGCTCTAGCTCATTTCCGATATAATGGGTAGCTTCACTCATCGGCTTATGCAATGAAATTTTTATATTCTAATGCCGGAATAAAATGTCGTTGTGTACGATAGTTTAAAACATTGAATAGAAGTAATAGCGAAATAAGAAATGCTTGAAATATTAAAATTAAAAAACTTAATACTACAAAAGAGGCCCATCCAGGAATGGCAAAAGGAGTGAAGAAGCGAATTCCTGTAACCACTACTATTCCAATTAATGAAAGGGTAATTAATCCAAATGTGGAAATAAGTATTCTCACTGCAAGTACATCAGTATACACAGCTATGGCGCTTAATCCATGTATTACTAAAGAAAAGAAATTCATTTTCGACTTCCCATGGTATCTTGTTCCACGATCAATGTCTACGGAAGTATAAGCCAATTGAGAACGAATTATTCCTCCCGAGAAATGATTCCAAATGTCAGATACAAAGACTAGGTTGTTTAATTTTTTGAACGGAATTGCACAAAAATTTCCGAAGTTTATTTTCTTTCCCGTTAGTAATCGATAAATCTGTTTGTAGAGAATGTAGAAGAATCGAAACCAAAATCCTTCATATCTTTTTTTACGGGTTCCAAATATAATTTTATCTTTTTCTTGTATTGCTTTTTCGAGAAGTGTTTTAATATCGGTTGCTTTATCTTCACCATCACCATCCATGACTACTACATAGTCGCTCGGTGCATTGTCGTTGATATAACAAAGCCCGATAGCAATAGCTCGTTGATGACCGACGTTTCTGTTTAAGTGAATAACATGTACATTATTGGGGAATAAAGGACATTCGTCGGTAGAACAATCGTTAACGATAAAAAATTTAATTTGTAAACCTTCTCTCTCTTGAATTTCTTTTTCGATATCAACCATTAATTGAGAGCAAGATTCCCAATCATTGAATACCGGTATTAGAAGGTTTAGATTCATCTTATAATTTATGATCAATTTGATTTTGTTATACGTGCTATTTCCTTTTTTGTTCGTTCGGCTGTATTCCAAAAGCCTTAATAAACGCGATGACTGCTAAAAAAATCAAAGGGGATAGAAATAAATCTTCTAGATAATGGGAGAGTCCAGTACTTAATCGATAATCGACTCCTAAATCACCTAGTTTTAAAAGGAGAAAACTCAGAAGCATGAAACCAAGGTAAAGTAATGCAATAATCTTAGCAATAAACAAGGACTGCGAGTACAAAAAAAGTATAGAGCTTCCTATGATTAAGAAGAGTAAACTAAATAGAACGGCAGATTGCATTTTAGCAGGAACTTTTATTCCGAAAGTTCCTTTCATCACGGTTTTTTCAAATACACTTACATTTTTTTTGGGATATCTATTAATAAATATGGGAATTCCTTTTTCTACAATCAACAACTTTTTTTCTCGCAAGAATCCAATATAAATTAAGGATAAAGAGAAAACAATGATCAATAACCAGCGGAGGGGGGAAGGGATATTTATCATCTTTATCCTTCTTTTTTAGCTGATTGAGATAGTTCTTGAAGTTGACTGTATCGATTTGTCCAAAAAATCCACAAAACGAATATGATGGAATAAACCACAATGGTAAAAGTATAGTGGTGATTAAAGTCGAGGTATTCAGGTGATTTATATTGAATTAAGGAAAGCGAAACCGTTCTTAGGACATTGATAAAATGAATAATGATACTACCCACTAAAATAAACCACCATTTATTTTTCCAGTCTCCGGGGAAACAAATTATAAATCCAGCAAAAAGCACAAATAATTCTAAGCCATTACAAGGATTTCCAACTCCTACTACTGTTTGATCTTGAATACAGACCAGCGTTTGTAAATTTCCGGGTTGAGTGCTTCCTTCATATCCTAAAAGATCCAAAATAGTCCCTGCATCTGTGGCTACCCTAAAATTTAGATATTGATCTACTTGTTGATTGGGCGCAATGAAATAATCGTATGAAACAAACCAAACAATATAAAGAAGAATAGCTTTTATGACAAAAAGCACCATCGCTTTTTGCTTAGGATCCTTGCTGATGTATGTTAACATTTGGCTAAATTAATAAGGATGATCAGAAAACAAAATAAAAA
>CAIXTT010000081.1 GCA_903922455.1 uncultured Bacteroidota bacterium
ACCATCATGCTGCCCTCGAGTTCCCTCGGGCAGCGTTAAAAAAAACGATGTTGGCTGAGGCTCTCGAGGCCAACCAACATGCTGCCCTCGAGTTCCCTCGGGCAGCGTTAAAAAAAACGATGTTGGCTGAGGCTCTCGAGGCCAACCATCATGCTGCCCTCGAGTTCCCTCGGGCAGCGTTAAAAAAAACGATGTTGGCTGAGGCTCTCGAGGCCAACCATCCTGCTGCCCTCGAGTTCCCTCGGGCAGCGTTAAAAAAAACGATGTTGGCTGAGGCTCTCGAAGCCAACCTACCTAAAAAAGAACTATGAACTCCTCCATAAAATCTACTCTACATCCCTCCAACCCGCATCGTAATCGTTACGATTTTCCATCATTGATAAAAGCTTCCTCTAAATTAGCGGAGTTTGTGAGTGTAAATAAGTTTGGAGATGAATCCATCGATTTTTTTAATCCCCGAGCGGTAATTGCATTGAATAAAGCGTTGCTTAAAAAGTTTTATCATATCGATTTTTGGGAAATTCCAGATGGATATTTGTGTCCTCCTATTCCAGGAAGAGCTGAATACATCCATCAACTAGCAGCACTTCTAAAAGGAAATGATAATACTAAGAAAGATTCTTCTTTTCATGAAAATATAAGATGTCTTGATATTGGTGTAGGCGCAAATTGCATTTACCCCATTATTGGAATAAATGCTTACGGCTGGGCATTTGTTGGATCCGACGTGGATCAAGATGCATTGGATGCAGCACAAAAAATTATTGACAACAATGTAGGACTTCAAGGCAAACTGGAACTTCGCTATCAATCTAAAAGAAAATTTATTTTGCATGGCATCATTCAAAAGGATGAAAAATTTGATTTGACAATATGCAATCCACCGTTTCATTCATCCGCAGCAGAGGCGAAAAAAGAAGCGATTAAGAAACTTTCCAATTTAAAGAAACGACAAATCAAGCATCCGCTATTGAACTTTGGCGGACAAACTTCTGAAATTTGGTGCGATGGTGGAGAGGAAAAATTTATTTTGAAGATGATTGATGAAAGCATGTCTTTTCAAACTTCTTGTACATGGTTTACAACGATGGTTTCTAAAGCGACACATCTCAAAAATATTTATGCTGCATTGGATAAAATACCAAATCTTAAACACCAAACCATTCCCATGGAAATGGGAAATAAAGTTTCTAGAATTGTGGCATGGACGTACCAACTGTAATTCCAATTAAATGCTTTTTATAAACATTATTCAAAATTTAAATTAAATCATGAAAAATTTACTAAAATCAAGATATTCACTTTACCTTTCCTTATTGCTTCTTTACGTTTGTCTTTCCTTTGTTGTTCGACTTACACTTTATTTCCTTGCACATGCAGGAATGGACTTTTCCATTCTAGCAGTTTCTAAGATATTTTCTATTGGGCTGTACTTTGATCTTGCTACTGCTATTTATCTTTTTGCTTTTTACTCACTTTACATCCTTGTTATCCCATCCAAATGGGTAGGAAGCAAACTCGATAAAATATTCACATACTTTATCTCTTCCATTTCGCTCTTTATTGTCATTTTTTCATTCATTGCAGAATTTCCTTTTTGGGAAGAATTTAACACACGCTTTAATTTTATTGCCGTTGACTATTTAATATACACCTATGAGGTTATCGAAAACATAAATCAATCCTACTCTATTCCGCTCATCCTACTCGTTATATTTAGCATCATTGCTTCCATTATTTACCTATTCAAAAAGCAACGTATTTACGAATATACATTTTCGAATAATCCTCGCTTTGGAAATCGAACAATCATTTTCGTCTTATCTCTTTGTGCCCTCTTGTTTTTTAGCAACTTTTCAACCAATAAGCAAGCCGAATGGAGTTCCAATTTATACGAAAATGAATTAAGCAAGAATGGAGTATTTTCATTTTTTGCAGCCTATCGTTCCAACGAACTCGACTATAACACCTTTTATACACGGTTAGATGACAAACAAGCTTTTGCCATCGTAAAAAAAGAAATACTCCAAAAAAACCAAACGTATACTACACAAAATGATTTTGATTTGTCACGACATGTAGTGGGAAGAGAAGAAACCAAACCCAATATTATTCTAATTTGCATTGAAAGTTTTAGTGCTGATTTCTTAAGCACATTTGGAAACCAACAAAACATCACACCTATTTATGATACGTTGACACATCACAGTATTTTCCTCTCCAACCTGCATGCAACAGGAACGAGAACCATTCGAGGGATGGAGGCGCTTACCTTATGCATCCCTCCTACTCCAGGAAACAGCATTGTGAGAAGACCCAATAACGATCATTTATTTTCAATAGCAACCATCTTAAGAAAAAAAGATTATGCACTCAGCTTTATTTATGGTGGTGATGGATATTTCGACAATATGAATACTTATTTTGGAGGACAAGGATTCGACATCATCGACAGAGACCGCGGAAATCCTTTGGCTGAACATATTCAAACCACTCGAATTCCGATTTTAGATCAAGACGTAACCTTTGAAAATGCTTGGGGTATTTGTGATGAAGATTTATATCGTCAATCATTACTTGATGCCGATAAAAACGCTAAAAAAAGTAAACCTTTTTTCCAGTTTCTAATGACAACTTCTAATCACAAACCGTATTCATTCCCTAAAAATAAAATTGATTTACCACAAGGAAATCGCGAGGGTGCTGTAAAATACACTGATTTTGCCATTGGAGAATTTTTAAAAGAGGCTAAGAAAAAATCTTGGTTTAACAATACTGTGTTTGTAATTGTAGCGGATCATTGCGCAAGCAGTGCAGGAAAATGGGAAGTGAATATTCAAAAACATCATATCCCTGCATTAATTTATAACTTAACTCAAGCAGATACCGTAATTTCAACTTTGGCTTCACAAATTGATTTAATGCCAACACTATTTGGATACTTAGGTTGGACTTATGACACCCAATTATTTGGAAAAGACCTCAACTACATGAAACCAGGCGAAGAGCGTGCTTTATTGGGAAATTACAGAACCGTTGGCATGTTAAAGAATCAAATCTTCACGGAAATCAATGATCGAAAAAAATCTTACCAATATTCGTGGGATTCGAAAAATAGCCATATGGTTAAGTTCGATTCCATAAAAAACGAAGAACTAAAAAACATTTGCATCTCCTATTATCAAACCGCTAGCTATAACTTCAAGAATGGATTGATGAAAGAAAATAATAAGTGAAAATAATGAACTAATGAAAATTAGATTCACTTCATCTAATTGAATTTTTAAAATGGGTAAACGAATATTCAAACACGTTTACCCATTTAATTTTTACAGAACTTAATCCTTATGATCATGTTCATCAAAAGTTCCAGTGCTCAACTTCACATTCAAACTATCTAATTCGTTTTTCGCTTCTTTACTTAAAATGAATTCGCCATCATAATGCATCGATGGCATCCCTGCATTGACCCAGGCCGTGTACCAAAAGCAACCAACGAGATAAACGGCTTTATTAAATCTTCTTTCTACCATTCCATTTAATGCTTCATGATAAGCCTTGCTATAGGCTACTGAAAAAGTCTTGATCATTTGTCCACCGCGCTCTTCATAACTGTATTTCTGATCTGCAGGAAAAGATTTACTTAATGCTTTTTCGATGCTTAAAACAGAATCGTGTGCAGCGTAACTCTCTCTTAATATTTGCCAAATTACTTCAGATGGATTCTCTAAATACACTGCAGTACCTGTTATTCGACTATAGTCCTTACCGTACAACTCGGGTAACCTTGATTCCCAAAAACCATGTATTCCGTGTTGACCGGTTAGTTGTCCATTATAATTTCGAGTACAATGAAGCGGCACATGTGCATCGCCAATGTAATGGCCAATGTCGGCAGAGTTGCGCAGAATCCGTTCTCTATCTTGTGCTTTAAATGCAGACGTAAGTCGAAACAACATCGTTTGAATATGCCATGGAACGATACCATGCGCTTTCAGTGTATCCTCACCAATTTTTGCAACTGCTTCATCCCATCGCTTGGGTAAACTATCGAATGGATGATCACCATAACGATCGAGGTCAATAAAATGCCGAGGAGCTTCATTCGGATCTGCATAACGACGTTTGTCAGGATCCACTGCATGCTCTGTGATAAACCGCACATGCTCCTTGTAGAACCCAAACATTTCGGGAGGCAAGGTGAAAATGGCAGCATGATTAATTTGTTGATGGCCCCAGAAGCCCCAGGCGAAGAGGGTAACTACCGTACCTGGTACGATAATCAACGACAGCATCCAGCTGCCCAATAGTTTTTTATTCATAGTACTAAAAATTAATTACGCCCAATAAAAATCAGGCAACAAACTTTACTAATACACCATTCACCATCACCGGAACTACGGGTGCTAAATTAGGTGTTAAACAATATTCTACGTCTTTATCAATTTGTAATCTTTCTAATCTTTTGCGATGCGAACTTTTATCCAAAAACGCATTTAAATCAGGCTTTGCAAGACTGTACAAATGCATCGCAGCAATCACGGCATCACACATTCTATTCATCTCATAATGGGACTCCAATTGCTCAGCAATCGCTCCTGCTAGAATTGTATCCTCTAAGTTAAATGAATTTTTCCAGCCCGAACACAATAACAATACACTCTTATTTTGATTGTTTAACCAATCACATAAACAATCGAGATTTAAAAAAGAACCAATCACAATTTGATAAGCGCCGGCAGCTGCAGCTATGGCTTGTGTTCCGTTCGTAGTAGTTAAAGCAATATCGCGATCTTTTACTCTTGGATCTAAATAACTGAATGGAGAATTTCCCAAATCATATCCATCCAACATTTCTCCATTTCGTTCTGCTCCTACTAAATATCCTTTTGCTTTATAAGAAAAACTTTCTTCCATGGTGGGAACAGGTACAATGCTTTTCACACCATTTGCAAATGCAACACAAATGGAAGAAGTAGCGCGCAAAACATCAATTACCACCACGATCGAATCAGAAATATCGTGAAGATGAATCAATGCAGGCGAGAAACAAACTTCTAGCGTGCGTGAGGCAGAGGCATTTTTATTGGCCAATGGAATTTTTTATTTTTTTAAGAAAGGAGTTTTTACAACGACAGCTTTAATGGCTTTATCTCTAATTTTTATGTAGATTTCATTTCCTTCTGTGGCATGTTCTTTCGCAACATAACCCATTCCAATTGCTTTTTGCAAACTGGGAGATTGAGTTCCTGATGTAACAATTCCAATCACTTTATTTTGTGCATCCACGATTTCATAATCGTGACGTGGAATTCCTTTTTCTACCATTTCAAAACCAGAAAGTTTTCTAGATACACCAGCTTCTTTCTGTGCTTTTAAAGCCGTTGAATTCGTAAAATCTTTTGTGAACTTAGTAATCCATCCCAATCCAGCTTCTATCGGTGACGTGGTATCGCCAATGTCATTTCCATACAAGCAGAAGCCCATCTCCAAACGCAAGGTATCACGACAACCCAATCCGCAAGGTTTAATATCAAATTCTCTTCCTGCTTCCATTAATGCATTCCAAATCGTTTCTGCATATTGGTTTTCGAAATACAATTCAAATCCACCTGCACCAGTATAGCCTGTATTAGAAATTAAAATGTTTTTGCAACCTGCCACTTCTACTTTTGAAAAATTATAATATGGAATAGCCGCTAAATCGACTGACGTTAATTTTTGAATGGTGGCTAAAGCATGAGGACCTTGTACCGCCAGGAGCGAAGTCTTATCAGAGATGTCATGCATCTCCACATTTCCCGTATTGAACTTCTGAATCCAGTGCCAATCTTTTTCAATGTTCGATGCATTTACTACCAACATCCAATGCCCATCTTCCAAAGCATAAACGATTAGATCATCCACAATTCCACCTGTTTCATTTGGGAAACAAGAATACTGTGCTTTGCCTGGACTCAATTTTGAAGCGTCGTTGCTAGTCACACGTTGAATTAAATCTAATGCGCCTTCCCCTTTCAAAATAAATTCTCCCATGTGAGAAACATCAAAAACACCTACCGAAGAGCGAACTTTTTCATGCTCAACATTAATTCCTTCGTATTGAACAGGCATCATATATCCTGCAAATGGAACCATTTTCGCTCCTAATCGAGTGTGTAATTCCGTTAAGGCAGTTTGTTTTAAAGTTTCGCTTGTAGTTGTCATCGGTATTAATTTAATGAGGTTGCAAATTTAATCATTTTTTGGGCTCAGTCAATGTCTTAAAATAATGCAGGTAGATCGGTTGAAGTGCTTTAACAGAATAACTCTTTTCCACCGTCTTACGACCATTCTCGGCGCATTTTTGCCTTAAATCTGTATTTTCAATCAACAGACTTATTTTTCGAACCCATTCATCGGTATCGGAAGCCAACATTCCATTTTCACCATCTTGAATGATATCAGTATTTACTCCAACAGGCGACATTACGGTTGCAATACTCATCGCCATATATTGAAGGCCCTTCAATCCACATTTTCCCTTAGCCCATTCGTCATCTGGTAAAGGCATGATTCCAATATCAATTTTTGCCAATTCGGCTAACTCTGTTTCCTTTTTCCAGGCAATGCCTTTAATATCCAAGTCGGCATTAAAATAATTTTGATCACCAATCACTTTAAAACAAATACGACTACCATACTTCTCTTTCAGTATTTTTAAAACTGGGATAGCCATTTCAAAATGACGAATGGTAGTGATGGATCCACTCCAACCAATGCAAATTACTTCCTTCTCAAGAAAAGGCAAAGCTTTGTATTCATCGGTATCAATTGTTGTTGGAATTATTACCACATTATCATTGTGATGTTTGGCATAATCCATTAAATATTGATTGCCGGCAAAAATCAAATCCGACATGCTGATGAGTCGGGCTGTTTTCCCAGGATTCTTCATCCACCCAAAACTTTTATTTGCGTCTGAAACATCAAAGTGCCAAATGGCATCATCGAAGTCATAGATCATAGGTGCTTTGGAACGATGCAACAACTCTTCAAAAAAAGTAGTACCTGTTAGAAAACCTTCTCTACACACAAAAATTAAATCGTATTTATTTCGATTAATAACATCATTCATTCGAGTTAATGTCGCTTTAAATCCAATCATTGCTTTAGAAAAATATTTTCCGGGTTGATATAATATTTTATCATCTTCCTCTGAAATCAGATAAGAAATATGACAATTAAAACCATTCAACTTTAAAAAATCGAGGTACTGCTCGAACCGGAATCTTTGATTGGGAGCACGATCTTTACGATGTGCAGTAATGATGAGAACTTGTTTCACAACTCAGCGAATTAATCTTCCTGCCAAATTGCAGGCAATTTTTCTGTGATTTCAATTCCTTTAAACTTATCACTTTCCTTGCTGCCGGCAGTCTTTGCCCAATCGGCCATGAGCTGCAATCCCTCCTTTAAGGTATAGCCAGATTGGATAGAAAAAGCTTTTTGCACTTTCCCATGATCTGCATAGGCATGCATCACTTCGTTGCGTGCATCAAGGTGTCGAACTTGACCGCTCATTCCCATCACATCACATACTGTATTCGCTAATTCATTTACTGTAAATTCCTGATCCGCTCCAATATTAAAAACTTGATTGTATGCGGCAGGTACTTCAACACAATTCGCAATGTAAGGAGCTACATCTCCAATATAACTAAATGCTCTTGTTTGCTTACCATCACCAAAAATAGTTAGTGGTTTACCTTGCATTAATTGATTCATGAAAATACCAACTACGTTACGATATTTATCTCCCAAATTTTGATACTCACCGTAAACATTATGCGGACGAAATACCACATAATTCAATCCGAACATTTCATGCGTCGACTTCAAATCCATCTCTACTGCCAACTTTGAAATTCCATAAGGATCTTCTGGTGTTGGAAGCATGTCTTCGCGCATGGGTAATTGACCGCGTCCGTAAACAGCAATTGAAGAAGTGAACACAAAACATTTTATTTTATGCTTTACAGATTCATTGATCAAATTGACACTACCAATTAAATTATTTGTGTAATTAAATCGTTTAATAAAATGACTGAGTCCTTCTGCTGCATAGGCCGCTAGGTGATATACATAATCGAATTTATACTCGTTGAATATTTTCTCCAACAGTACATGATCCGTGATAGACCCTTTAATAAAAATGGCTTTGGGATTGACATTCTCTTCAAATCCACCACTTAAATCGTCTAACACAATCACTTTGTGTCCTTTGTCAATCAGCTCATTACAAACATGAGCTCCAATAAATCCAGCACCGCCAGTAAGTAATGAAACAGTCATAATTATATTATTGTGACAAAAATAGGTAAATCAATTGAATAGAAGTCTAAAATTGAATCCAAGCCCTTCAATTGCAAATAATTGCATAAATTAGCACCCTAAAATGAACGGAAATTCTCTATGAAGAGAGGCCTAGAAAAATACGCTCCAAGCTTTCTTGTGCTGTTGACTGATGTAGCAATATGTTTGGTGTCTTTGGCTGTTGCTTATCAAATCCGTTTCAATTTTAACGTACCAGACACAGAAACAAACACATACATAACAGTATTTTCGTTTGTATTTATAATAAGAATCATATCTTTTTTGATTAGCAAAACCTACAAGGTAATCATCCGACATACAAGCACTCGTGACACTGTTCGAATTCTACTAACATTACTTACGGGATCTTTGTTGATGGTCATAAGCAATCCTATCAATTTCCATATAAATGGACGGTATCTGATTCCTTTTTCCATTATCATCATCGAATTTTTGCTTTCGGTATTTTTAATGGTTACTGGTCGATTAATCGTCAAAGTGATTTACATGGAGCTAAAAAATCCATCCAGAGAAAAAACGGGAGTACTTATTTATGGAGCAGGAGAAGCTGGCCTAACGACAAAGAGAACTTTAGATCGAGATAAGGCAACTAAATACAAAGTAGTTGCTTTTATAGATGACGATCCAAAGAAAAACGGAAAAAAACTAGAAAGCATTTCTATTCATCCTTCATCGGCGATAGAAAAACTCATTCGAAAAAAAAACATCAAGCATTTAATTATTGCCATACAAAATATTTCACCTGAGAAAAAACAGTTTATTGTAGAAACTGGTTTGTCACATAAAATTTACGTGTTAAATGTTCCTCCTGTACAAAGTTGGATCAATGGAGAATTAAGTTTTAAGCAAATTCGAAAAGTAAATATTGAAGATTTATTAGGAAGAGATCAAATATTACTTCAGCTCGAAAAAATTAAAGAAGAAATCCACAATAAAACCATTTTAGTAACCGGAGCCGCCGGTTCCATAGGTAGTGAAATGGTTCGTCAAATTCTTCCTTTTGAGCCTAAATTACTCTTGCTACTAGATATTGCAGAGTCTCCTTTGTACGATTTAGAATTAGAAATAAAAGACAATCCTAGCACCAATTTTCAAAACATAGAACC
>CAIXTT010000082.1 GCA_903922455.1 uncultured Bacteroidota bacterium
TACGGTTAGGTTGATGGACCCTGTGTTTCCACCAAAGCAAGCGACTGATGTTGTTGTGGTAGTAAGTCCAATGGTAGCAGCAGGTTGTGTTACAATTGCAGATGTAGTAGCAGTACAACCATTAGCATCACTAACGGTAACCGTATACGTTCCGGCAATTAATCCACTGGGATCTTCTCCTGAAAATCCATTGCTCCAATTATAAGAATAGCCTCCAGTTCCTCCTGTTACGGTTAGGTTGATGGACCCTGTGTTTCCACCAAAGCATGCGACTGATGTTGTTGTGGTAGTAAGTCCAATGGTAGCAGCAGGTTGAGTTACAATTGCAGATGTAGTGGCAGTACAACCATTAGCATCACTAACGGTAACCGTATACGTTCCGGCAATTAATCCTGAAATATCTTGTGTTACTCCTCCATTCGACCAAGCATACGTATGAACGGGAGTACCACCCAACACAATCAAATCAATAGTGCCTGTCGCATCTCCATTACAGAGCACATCCACTTGTGTGGTGGATAATTGCAACGAAGGAACTTCGTTAACGGTGTAAGAATTTGTAGCTGTGCATAAATTTGCATCCGTCACCGTTACTGTATAATTTCCTGCTACAACACCGTCAATATCTTCAGTAACACTTCCATTCGACCAAGCATACGAGTAATTTAAAACGCCACCGGTTACAGAAATAAATACACCACCATCTCCAACACCACCACAACTATCAACGTGTAAACTATCTTGAACAATATTTAATGGTGCAGGTTGAGTTAGCGTAACAGATTCAATTTGAATATCTCCTAATAAGTCAGTTACGGTTACTGTATACGTTCCAGCTCCTAGTCCTGATAAATCTTCTGTTAGGGCACCTGTAGACCAAACATAGCTATAAGGGGCTGTACCATTTGAAGGTGTTAAATCAATAGTTCCATCGGTACTTCCATCACAGCTTACGTTAAATCCATTGTAGTTAGACAATGTGAAATTCAAAATTAACACCAAAGGATTCTCTGGTTTTAGAGATAGCGTATTTACTTTCTTGGGAGTAAGCACATTCCCGAAAAGAGATACAATGGACAAGGTCGTACACAAAACGACCAAGAGCCAAAATTTAAGGACAAATCCGTAATTATTTTGCTTCATCAGCAAGGGAAAGAAATTATAAATTATAGTATGATTCTAATATACAAAAGTAAGGAAAAGAAAGGGAATTATTTCTATGATATTAAGCTTTGCAACCAAGCAGGTGACACTCCTATTCCCAAAGAAATAATAGCCGTCAAAATGAGTAAAACATAATGTTTTGGTAATAAAATTGGAAGTTCTTCAGCTGCGATGGGATTCGTTTTAAACAAAGCAAAAATTACTTTGAAATAATAGTAAACACCAATTAAAGAAGACATAACTGCTATGATAACCAGCCAAGTATAACCTCCTATCAGGGCTCCATAGAATAGATAATATTTAGCAAAAAATCCAGCTACTGGCGGAATTCCTGCCAATGAGAACATAATTAAACTTAGAAAAATGGCCACTTTAGGTTGTCTTTTACCTAGGCCATTCAATCCAGAAATACTTTCATCTCCATTAACACTCATGGCATGCAAACAAGCAAAAGCGCCTAAACTTCCGATACTATAGGCAATAGCATAGAGAAAAATCGATCCTGCAGAGACTTCATTCATAGCGGCAATCGCCATCATCATATACCCCGCATGGGCAATTGAAGAGTAAGCCAACATGCGTTTAAAACTCGTTTGAAATACAGCCATTATATTTCCCAAAAGCATGGTAATGGCTGATAATGCGGCGACTACAGGAATCCATGTATCAGATAATGAAATAAAACAAGTTGAAAATAATCGATAAAAAGCAGCAAAGGCTGCTGTTTTTACTACGGTAGCCATAAACATGGTTACTAACGTTGGCGACCCTTCGTAAACATCGGGCGCCCAGAAATGAAAGGGAGCCGCAGAAACTTTAAACAATAATCCTACTAAGATTAGTAAAACACCCGTTTTGACCATCAAAGGAGAAATGGCACCTTTTGCTAATGCATCATGGATTCCTTGTAAATTAAAAGTAGCGGTTGCTCCATAAATCAGTGCGATACCAAACAACAAAAATCCAGTAGCAAACGCACCCATCAGGAAGTATTTTAAGCCTGCTTCATTCGAACGCAAATCACTTTTATTTGAAGCCGCAAGAACATACAATGAAATAGATAAAATTTCGAGTCCGATAAAGAATAAAGTTAAATCAGAAAAAGAAATCATCGCAATAGCACCTGACAAACAAAATAAAATGAGAGCAGCGTGTTCACCTTTCGTATGCGAATCCTGAAAATACTCTTGTCCAATTAACATCCACAGCAAGGTAATAAAAATCACGGCTCCTGTAAATGCCAAGGCATAATTATCGAAATAAGCCATATCATTAAAATATCGGATATCGGTATTCCAATCCATGCAAACTGTTGCGAGAGCAATAAACAATCCGGTGACAATGATAGGAACGAGTAGCTTTTTAAAACGCAGCACATCAGCCATCATTGCAACAACACCAAGAATAGATATAATAATTAATGCCTTCATAATTAATTGACGCCTTGCAAATTCAATACTATTTCTTCAAGTGCAGGTTGAGTAATTGATAAAATTGGTTTTGGATACACTCCACAAACAATTATCAACGCTGCAATTATGATTAATACAATTTTTTCACTTTTCGCTAAGCCCGTAAATTCTACACTTCGTTCATGCACTTCTCCCAACATTACTTTTTGATACGCTCTAAACATATACACAGCCCCTAAAATTACCGTGAGTCCGCAAATGGCAGCTAACCACGCATTGTAAGAATAAACACCGAGCAACAATAAAAATTCACCGACGAATCCATTGGTAAGAGGTAAAGCCACCGATCCCAATAATACAATGATGAATAAAATAGAGAACAACGGAGAGTTGTTTGCTAATCCACCTAAGCTATCCATTTGGCGAGTTTTCATTCGGCGCTGAATGATGTCGGCAATAAAAAACAAGCCAACTACATTGATACCATGCGCCAACATTTGCACTACACTTCCTTGCAAGCCTTGCATACTCAAGGAGAACACACCTGCAGTAATTAATCCAACGTGTGCAATCGAAGAATAAGCAATGAGTCGTTTAAAATCTTTTTGATAGATGGCAATAACAGAAGCATACACAATACTAATTGCACAAAGAATCATTACGCAATTTCCCCATTCAGCAATCCCTAAAGGCAAGATGGGAAGCATCCAACGAATGATACCATAGATACCCATCTTCAACATAATTCCCGACAACAACATTGACCCTTGAGCAGGTGCATCTGTATAGGTATCGGGCTGCCATGTATGAAATGGAAATACTGGAATTTTTATAGCGAATGCCAAGAAGAAACACCAGAAGATATAGCCTTGCATTTCGGCTGTTAACGATGCTTGATACAACGCATCAATTGAAAAACTGTGCGGTGCGGGAGTTTGCAAATAAACGAAAATCAAACCGAGCAACATGAGCAAGGACCCCGCTAATGTGTAGATAAAGAATTTTAATGTGATGCGAATGCGTTCTTCTCCACCCCACAGCAAACAAATAAACCAAATAGGAATTAATGCCAACTCCCAGAACACATAAAATAAAAATCCATCCAATGCAGCGAATACACCTATTAACGCAAATTGCATCAACAGAATTAATCCATAAAATGCAGCTGGGTTGGAATAATTATTTCGGAAAGAAGAAAGAATAATTAATGGAATTAAAATATTGGTGAGCGCTACTAAAAGAATGCTGATTCCATCTAACCCCACTTGCAATGAAATTCCCAACGCAGGAACCCATTCATAATTGGCGGCAAGCGCATCGGTACCTTGTGTTAAAAATAAAATAAATGCATATGCAGTTATTCCCAACTGAATGAGCGAAGAGATGAACGAATACATTTTCGCATTATCGCGCGGCAAAATTAATGTGCCAAGTGCCGCGAGTAATGGAAAGAAGATTAATACCAGTGTTAACATACTCCTTAGTATACAATCAGAGTTAATAATAGAATTGCAATGATACCCACCACCATGCTGAATACATAGCCGCCAATATTTCCGGTTTGTGCAAACCGCAGTACTCCGCTTAATCCTTGCAATGCCGGACCGGTCCCGTTCACGATTTTATCGATGAATCCCTTTTCAATATACGTACTAAAGAATCCCGACATATAATCAAGAGGGCGTGTGATTAATGAATTGTAAATTTCATCTACATAATACTTGTTGGTTAAAAGCTTGGGAATACCTGCAGGAAGATCTTTATCTTCTTCTGGTAATTGCCCACGCTTCACATACGTATGATAAGTAGCATAGATGATGATCATTAATGCGACAATAGAAACTGCAATCAGCGCGTACTCGAAAGAATGTGATGGATGATAAGTAGCCGACTTCCAAATGATGGGTTGCAAAAATTCTTTTAAGAGATGTGGTGCATGAAATATTTCAGGCATTCCAATGAATCCACCAATTGATGAAAGCACTGCTAATACCATCAAAGGAATCGTCATGCTATATGGCGATTCATGCAAATGAGTTTTTTGATGTTCTGTGCCTCTGAAATTTCCATAAAACACCAGCCAATACAAACGGAACATATACACCGCCGTTAGTACGGAAGTAATGGAGAGCAATGTAAATATGGGTAAGGAATAACCATGTGCAACTGCTAATATCTCATCTTTAGAAAAGAATCCAGCTAAAGGCGGAATTCCTGTTATAGCCAAAGTTCCAATTAAGAATGTTAAATGTGTAATGGGAAGTTTTCCTTTCAATGCGCCCATGCGGCGAATATCTTGTTCACCACTCATCGCATGAATTACCGATCCTGCTCCTAAGAAGAGAAGTGCTTTAAAGAATGCATGCGTGATGACGTGAAACAAAGCTGTATCATACGCTCCTACTCCTAATGCAACGAACATATAACCGAGCTGACTTACCGTTGAGTATGCCAACACTTTCTTAATATCATTTTGTTTGAGTCCGATGGTAGCTGCAAAAAACGCGGTAGCTAATCCTACGATGGCAATAATTTCCGAAGCATACGGAGACAGTTCGAACAAAACATTTGAGCGCACCACCATATAAATACCTGCGGTTACCATCGTCGCAGCGTGGATCAAAGCAGAAACTGGAGTGGGACCAGCCATCGCATCGGGCAACCAAGTATACAATGGAAGCTGAGCACTTTTTCCAATTGCTCCAATAAATAACAAAATACAAATGGCAGTAATAGTAGGATCGTTACTACTAAATTGCTTAGCCCCTTCAAATACTTCTTTAAAACTAACAGAGCCGAAAGTCATGAAGATTAAAAATACGCCGAGCAAAAATCCTAAATCACCAATACGATTCATGATGAAAGCTTTTTTCGCAGCATTGTTATACTCGGTATTCTTAAACCAGAATCCAATCAACAAATAAGAACATAATCCTACACCTTCCCAACCTGCGAACATGACAATGTAATTTGATCCCATCACCAACAAAAGCATGAAGAAGATAAACAAGTTCAGGTAAGAGAAGAAGCGAGAATGATCGGCTTCATGATGCATGTAACCGATCGAATAAATATGAATTAAAAATCCAACACCTGTAACCACCAATAACATGATGGCAGAAAGTTGATCAATTAAAAATGCAAAATCAATGGTTAAATTTCCCGCAGCGATCCAATTGAAGTACACAATTCTCTCTGGAACAAAATTATCCATTTGTACTTCTTTAAATACTCCTAATGAAATTAGGAACGACAGAAATACTGCTACGCTCGCGATTCCGCCACTCCATTGAATGGGCAATCGCTTGTTCAGAATCCCGATGAGGATAAATCCTACAAGAGGAAGAATTGGAATCAGCCAGATAAATTGATGCATCGTTTATATTGGTGATGTGGTCAGTACTACCACTTCAATTTATTCATTTCTTTAATATCTACTGTACGTAGATTGTTATAGATCATTACTAAGATGGCAAGTCCGACCGCTACTTCTGCAGCAGCAACTGCCATGATGAAGAACACCATTACTTGTCCGCCAGCTTCTCCATGAAGTGTTGAAAAAGCCGTCAACAATAAATTCACAGCATTCAACATTAATTCTATGCACATGAATACAATGATGGCATTACGACGAAAGAGTACGCCCATCACACCAATGGTGAAGAGGATGACTGATAAGCCAAGGTAGTACTCAATCGGAACAACACTAAGTATTGAATTCATGACTTAATTTTATGATTCAGTATTCTTTTTTCCAATCATTACAGCACCTACCATAGCGGCAAGTAATAAGATGGATGTTAACTCAAATGGCAATACGTAATCGCCGTATAATTTTTTTCCTAACACTGCTACTGTACCTACTTCGTTTTGAGAAACCTGAGTAGGAAAGATATTTCCTGTATCGGTAACTGTACTTACCATTACTAATAATAAAGTACCCGCGACGATAGTAGCAGCGGCTTTCACTAAATTCGATTTGTGTGGTTCTAATTCCTTGTTTAGATTGATGAACATCAACGTAAATAAGAAGAGTACCATGATAGCACCCGCGTACACGATGATGTGCACTGCAAAAAGAAATTGTGCATTCAATAATAAATAATGACCGCCAATAGTAAAGAAGCAAAAGATAAGATACAAGACACTGTGTACCGGCTTTCTCGATAAAACCACCATCAGTGCGCTAAACACCGATAGGGTTGCAAGAATCATGAAGGGTAAATTTTGATTCAACATGTACGTAATTGAGCGGGTGGCGAAATTAATACTTTCTTTGGCATCAGAAAAGAATCTTAGTCTGTCCTATGCGCATTCGTTCTTTTACTGATATCTATTCGAGCGTCGTTACTCACTCCCTCTACTAACTTATCTTTTCCGAATATGAAATTAGCTCTATTCAAACCAGATGGCAGGATCCTGTCAGTCAGGAAGATGGCTTCCTTCGGACAAGCTTCCTCGCACAATCCACAGAAGATACAACGCAGCATATTAATCTCATATACGGCTGCATATTTTTCTTCGCGATATAAATTTTCTTCTCCCTTTTTTCGCTCTGCTGCTGTCATGGTGATGGCTTCGGCAGGGCAAGCTACAGCACAAAGTCCGCAAGCAGTGCAATTCTCACGACCTTGCTCATCACGTTTTAATACATGTAAGCCTCGGTAAATGGGAGCAACAGGTCTTATTTCTTCTGGATATTTTACAGTAGCTCGTTTCTTAAACAGATGTTTCATGGTGATGATTAATCCGCTTATGATGGCAGGGAAATACAATCTCTCCTTGAAAGTCATCACCTTGTTCACGACTACTTCTGATCTATTGGTAAGTTGCATTAATTCAGAATTTAATTAATTAAATTGTCCGTTTTGCCATAGCACGATGACAGCTGTTAAGAGAATATTGAATAATGCCAATGGAATCATTACTCTCCATCCTACATGCATCAACTGATCATAACGGAAGCGTGGAAGTGTCCACCGCACCCACATGAAGAAGAAGATAAAGAAGAATACCTTCCCGAAAAAGATAAGCGTTCCGAGAAGCGTTAGTACATTATGTGGTAATCCGAGTTGATCAATGAATGGGAAATTGTATCCGCCAAAGTACAAGGATGCGATGATGGCGGATGAAATAAACATGTTGATGTACTCTGCAAAAAGATAGAATCCTAGTTTCATAGAACTGTATTCAGTATGGTACCCTCCTACTAATTCTGTTTCACATTCGGGAAGATCGAATGGTGTACGGTTACATTCTGCAAATGCACAAACAATAAATAATACAAAACCTAAGGGTTGCACAAACACATTCCAATGCATGCCCTGCTGTTGTTTCACAATTTCACCGATACTTAAAGTTCCCGTCGTCATTACTAAAGCGATAATGGCCATACCCATCGCGAGTTCATAGGAGATCATTTGGGAAGATGCGCGAATGGCACCCATCAACGAGTACTTATTATTAGAAGCCCATCCACCAATCATAATTCCATACACACCGATACTCACGACGCCGAAGATGTAAAGAATTCCAATGTTGAGATCTGTAATTTGTACAGGATACTCTGTGCCATTGATGATTAATGTACTTCCCCATGGAATCACAACACCGGTCATGCAAGCAGTCATCATCATGATGGAGGGACCGAGAATAAACAATCCTTTATCGGCATGCGTCGGAATAATTTCTTCCTTCATGAACATTTTCACGCCATCGGCTACAGGTTGCAAGAGGCCGAATGGACCTGCACGATCGGGACCCACACGATCTTGCAAAAACGCTGCAATCTTTCGTTCGGCGTACGTACTGTAAGCTGCTATTCCCAGTGAAACCAAGAACACAACCACGACGAGTACAAATTTTACTATGATAAATTCCATATAGTGAGTAACGAATTAATTCTTGTTACGGAATATTAATTATGAGCTTTTTCTCCAATCAACTTTTGATTAGAAACATCAATCTTCAGATTTTTTACTTCCAAGTATTTATTTTGCGATATCACCGAGTGGCGATCGATATTTCGTACGCCTTCGATGGACCAGTCGCTTGCACTTTTCTTTTCGAATCGACATTCGTTACATAGCCAACCTGGATTTCCTTCCGGCGTATTCTCCACTTCACCCCAAGTATCTTTACGTACTGAAACACGCAATACTTCTTGCCCATTCATATATAAGACAGAACGACCGCAACATTTTTTGCAATCGCGATGAGCGTCTACTGGTTTCGTAAACCAAACACGACTTTTAAATCGGAAAGTACGATCGGTTAATGCGCCTACCGGACAAACATCAATTACGTTTCCACTGAAGTCGCTATCCAATGCTTGTTCGATATGAGTTGATATTTCAGAAACATCACCACGATTCAACACTCCATGTACACGACTATCACAAACTTGCTCGGCCACTTTCACACAACGATAGCAAAGGATGCAACGTGTCATGTGTAATTTAATATTGGGACCGATATCTATTTTATCAAACTCACGACGTTTAAAATCGTAACGAGATTTTGAAAGTCCGTGCTCATAACTTAAATCTTGCAGATGACATTCACCGGCTTGATCACAAATGGGACAATCGAGTGGATGATTAATCAATAAAAACTCTACCACACCCGCGCGCGCATCTACTAAATCGGGAGCTGTTTTATTTTGCACTTCCATTCCATCCATCACAGGAGTACGGCAAGATGCAACAGGCTTTGGCATCGGTCGAGGATCCTTTTCAGAACCTTTCGTCACCTTCACGATACAAGTACGACAATATCCACCACTCGTTTTCAATTTCGAATAAAAACACATGGCAGGCGGCGCCACTTCTCCACCAATCATACGTGCTGCTTCGAGGATAGTGGTTCCTTCCGCTACCTCAATTGTATGTCCATCGATTGTTACTTTCGGCATGATTACTTTCTTAAACTAATTCCGGATTAATATTATTAACCCTATAATAATGATGATCTTTTTTGATGTTCTGCGGGTTACGAACATACTCTTCAAATTCACTTTTGAAATGTCGGATGGCAGAAGCAACTGGCCAAGCCGCTGCATCACCTAGGGGACAAATTGTTTTCCCTTCAATTTTCGATTGAATCTCCCAGAGTAAATCTACATCGGAGATTGTTCCATGGCCATCTAGAATTTTATGCAATAATTTCTCCATCCAACCTGTACCTTCACGACATGGACTACATTGTCCGCAACTTTCGTGATGGTAGAAACGCGTGAACGTATATAAATTTTTCACGATGCTGGTATCTTCATCCATCGCAATAAATCCGCCCGAACCTAGCATGGTACCGGAAGCAAATCCACCATCCGCTAACGATTCATAACTCATTAAGCGTGGTTCACCATTCGCTGTTTTCAAAATTAATTCAGCAGGAAGAATTGGTACGGATGATCCACCTGCCACGACAGCTTTTAATTTTTTATCGTTGCGAATTCCTCCACAATATTCATCTGAATAAATAAATTCTTCGACGGGAAGACCTAATTCAATTTCATACACTCCTGGTTTTTTCA
>CAIXTT010000083.1 GCA_903922455.1 uncultured Bacteroidota bacterium
ACATGGACTTTCGCTCGATGGCTACAAGCTAAAACATGCTGAAGTTGAATGGCAAAATGACGATCAATTGCGCTTTGTTTTAACCGAGGGACGAAATAGACAAATTAGAAGAATGTGCGAGCTTGTTGGGCTTCATGTGACTGGATTAAAAAGGGTGAGAATTGGAAATGTTTTACTTGGCGATCTGCCCACAGGCATGTGGCGTTTTTTAGAAGAGAAAGAAAATTTTTAAATGGCCATTGCATTAGAGCATATTAATTTTATTGTTCGAAGATTAACTATTGAAGAGAAATATCCTGGCGGATGGGAACAATGCTTGATCGATCACGCTTCTTCCCTCGGAACTCGCGTTTGGTATGATGAGCATCTGTTTAGAGATGGCGCTATGAATCCAATTGATATGGAAAATTTAGTGAATGCTTGGAGAGATATTGGCTTTCAAGCTGTTTTAATTAACGGCGAAAAGAAGTGGCTAGATTGCTGCGTCATTGATGAAAACTTCGAAACTTTATCTTTGTCATGTGACTGGATAGAAATAGATATCACAGGAGAATATGCATTTCTTAAAGATGAAGACCCGTCCGAGATTGTGGGACGTCATGGGTTTTAACAGCTAACTTTTTTTGTATCTTTCAATGCCCTCGAGAATTTCTTTGTGTGCATCTTGAGGACCTTTCCAGCCTTTAACTTTAACCCATTTACCTTTTTCCAAATCTTTATAGTGCTCGAAAAAATGTTGAATTTGATTAAGGCGTAAAGGATTCATATCTTCCGGTTTTTGCCAGCGCGAATAGATTGAAAGAATTCTATCTTCAGGAACTGCTAAAACTTTTGCGTCCTGACCCTGCTCATCTTCCATTTCTAATATGCCAACAGCGCGACAACTTACAACCACGCCTGGAATTAAAGGGAATGGCGTAACGACAAGCACATCAACAGGATCACCATCCCCCGAAATTGTTTTTGGTACATAGCCATAGTTAGTAGGGTAGTGCATAGCAGTGCCCATAAATCGATCTACAAAGATCGCACCTGACTCTTTATCCACCTCATATTTGATTGGATCAGCATTCATAGGAATTTCAATAATGACGTTGAAATATGTTGGAATATTTTTACCAGGAAGGACGTTATCTAAGCTCATAAGTTTTTACGGGAAATTTTAAAAAAAAGTGATTCTAGCATGTTTGAAGCTATCTCTGAATTGATGAGCTAGCTTGGTAATTGGCGTCCCCAAGGGACTACGAACCTGTTGATTTTACGCCTCCAAATATTTATTTGTAAAGTATTACTTTACTTTAAAAAACCTTAACTTTACATATACTTAAGTAACCTTTAGATTTAATCAACTATTGCGTCTCTCCGGTGCTTATGGTATACTTTTAGGTATAGAAATTTAAATTTCATTTAAGAAAATAATTAGCGATACGGAAGATAAAAAATGCCGAAACTTGTAAAGCAACTAACAGAAGAACAAATAGAAGCTCATAGAGGGAATACCATACCCAGAGCAGACGGTAATGGACTTTATTGGGTGTCTGATAA
>CAIXTT010000084.1 GCA_903922455.1 uncultured Bacteroidota bacterium
GAAATTATGCATTCCGATACACTGAAAGACAACTTTATTCTGGACAGCTTTCTGGCTCTCATGACTTCAATCAAAACAGAAGCAATATCAACTGGACAGCAGGATATAGCATGACGCATAATAACGAACCTGACTATCGCCGCATCCGTACTTTCAATAGTTTAGTAGATAATTCTTCAACGTACTATACTCAAGTAAATAGTACCGCTTCACAAGCTGATGCCGGTCGATTTTATTCTACGCTTGATGAAAATGCATTTATGTTAGCTGGAAATTTAGAACAAGAAGTTGTTAAACTAAGCGAAACACGTAAGGTTACTATGCGCATTGGTTTTTATACAGAAACAAAAAGCAGAACCTTTGATGCTCGTTGGTTAGCATATACTAAGTCAAGAACAGATAAATTTGATAATGATTTATTACTCCTTCCTATTGATCAAATCTTTTCACAAAACAATTTTAATGATTCCACTGGATTTAAAATTACAGAAGGAACGAATGGTACAGACAGCTACACTGCCGACAATCAACTTTCAGCAGTTTACATCGGAAGCACATGGCCTGTTACAGACCGTTTAAATATTTCTGGTGGCGTTCGATTTGAAGCCAATCAATTAATTCTAGAAAGTGCTGACAACAATGGCAAGCCTTTGAAAATCGAGAATCCGGTAAACAGTTTCTTACCTTCTGTCAACATTAGTTATAATGTAAGTGAGAAATCATTACTTAGACTTGCCTATGCAAAGACATTAAATCGCCCAGAGTTTAGAGAAATTGCACCGTTCGCTTACTATGATTTCGTATTTAACAATGTGCTTTTTGGAAACACTGAATTAGAAACTCCAACCATTGACAACTTCGACTTAAGATGGGAAAATTATCCATCGGCAGGTGAGTTAATTTCAGTAGGTGTATTTTACAAATCATTTACGAATCCAATAGAACAATACTTCAAGCCAGGCGCTGGTTCGGGTGGTACAAGAAATTTCATCTTCAAAAACGCACCTACTGCTTATAGCACTGGATTAGAATTGGAAGTAAGAAAATCGTTAGAACCCATTTTCAAAGCTGGATTCTTCAGTATGCTTTCTGTTGGAATGAATGCCTCTTATATTTATAGTCGAGTGCAACTTGGAGACGAAGCGGTAGGACAAAAAAAATCCAGAATCATGATGGGTCAATCTCCCTATGTAGTGAACACGGGGATTTACTATAATAATTCTGCACACAAACTTCAATGCAACATTCAATACAATATCATTGGTGAAAGATTATTCGTTGTAGGAACAGAAGGCACACCCGATGTGTATGAACTCCCAAGAAACGTTATTGATTTCTCTGTTACAAAAAACATCGGAAAAAATTTCGAAATAAAAGCAGGAGTTCAAGATTTGCTTAATCAAGCAGTGGTTTTAAGACAAGATTCCAATGAAGATGGAAAAATTAGCTCAAAAGACGAATTGATTTATAGCTACAAACGTGGCACCTACTATACATTAGGATTTGTTGTAAGATATTAGTTGATGATTTATTGATCGCGGAGTTTACTCGAAGAGTAGGCTCCGCTTTTTTCATCTTAATAATTACTTTAAATTGGGATAACAGTAACAACACAACAGCACCGTAATATTGCATTGGAACTAATATAAAATAAAATGAAAAATTTAAGAAAGATCAAATCGAATCTATTATTACTATCGGTTATGACTTTAACCCTTTTAAGCGCTTGCAAAAAGGATGAAGATAATAACGATAATACTACAC
>CAIXTT010000085.1 GCA_903922455.1 uncultured Bacteroidota bacterium
ATGATTCGTATTCCAAAAGATGCGAATGATAGTTTAGTGAAAGCATCTGAACTCAGAATGAACGAAGTAGTTCAAGCATTGAAAAATGGTATGGCTTGGGATTCTGCTGTAACGATGTATAGCGAAGACAAAGGATCTGTAAAAAAAGGAGGTGAGCTTCCTTGGTTTGGTACAGGGAAGATGGTTCCTGAATTTGAGAAAGCAGCATTCGCACTTAAAAACAAAGGTGACCGCAGTGGAATTATCAAAACAACTTATGGTTTTCATGTTATTCAATTACTCGACAAGCGTGGAATTCCTCCATTTGCTGAGAAGAAAGCAGAGCTAAAACAATTGATTGCTCGTGACAGCAGAAATGAAGCAAGTCGATTGAGCATGGTAACCAAGATTAAAAAAGCGTATAAGTACAAAGAAATTCCTAAGGTGAAAGATGAATTCATCGCTAGCCTCGACAGTAGTGTTGCAGAAGGTGAATGGGATTTAGCGACAGCCGATAAATTCACAAAAAATATTTTCTCATTGACGGATTCAAATGGTGTAGTTTCAACTTATACTCAGCAAGATTTTGCAAAATACGTGAGCACACATCAAACCAAAAGAACAGGAAACAATCCTCAAGCAATCGGTTACTCCATGTACGATCAATGGGTGGGTGATGCTGTAATTAGCTACCTAGAAGAAAGACTTGAAAAGATTTATCCTGACTTCCGAAATTTAATGCGTGAATACAGAGATGGTATTTTACTCTTTGACTTAACCGATAAAATGGTTTGGAGTAAAGCCGTAAAAGATACGGCTGGTCTTGAAGTATACCATGAAGCGAATAAAAACAACTACAAATGGGCAGAAAGATGCGATGCAACCATCTACAGTTGTGCGGATGCAAAAGTAGCTACAGAACTTCGCAAAGGTCTTACCAAAAAGAAAAAAACGGCTGCTGAAATCATTGCTGGCTTGAATAAAACCAATGCAAGTGCTGTGACTACACGTGATGGAAAATTTGGTCGTGCAGAAAATGAAACTGTCGAAGCCGCCGGTTGGAAAATAGGCTTGAGTGCTGATGTTGTTAAAAATAATATGGTTCATATTGTAGATGTAAAAGCTATCTTACCTCCTACTCCAAAAACTTTAGAAGAAGCAAAAGGTGTAGTTACTGCCGACTATCAAACATACTTGGAAAAAACATGGTTACAAAGTTTACACGACAAATACAGTGTAAACGTGAATAACGATGTTTTAGAATCCATGTGGAAATAGTATTAAAATAATCATTGTTGTCTATAACAAGATTTATTCAAAGAGAGCAAAGCAAGCTGTACATTATTTGCGGCTGCTTGCTCTTTTTGACATTTAGTGCTTGTCAAAAAAAAAGTAACACATCAGACGCAAGCGAACGAGTTATTGCACGCGTATATGACAAGTATCTATATGCAACTGACATTCGAAATTTAGTTCCAAAAGGTGTTAGCAAGAATGATAGTCTAACCATTATTCGCTCGTATGTACAAAACTGGATTCAACAACAGTCCGTACTCAAAAGAGCTGAGGACAATTTAGAGGAGGAGCGAAAAAATGTTGATAAGAAGTTAGAGGAATATAGAAATTCATTAATTTCCTACATTTACGAGAGTGAGTTAATCAAACAGAAATTAGACACTTCCATCAGCAATGAAGACATTGAAAAATATTACAATGAAAATCAAAATAACTTCCAATTAAAAAACAACATCCTTCAAGTACTTTATTTCAAACTACCTATAACATCACCTAAACTTCCTAAAGTAAAAGGATGGTTTAGAAGTACCAACGCAAAAGACCGAAAGCAATTAGAAGAATATTGTTATCAATTCGCAACAGATTACTATTTTAATGACGAAGAATGGCTTCTTTTTGATGATTTACTCAAGAAAATTCCCATTAAAACATACGATCAGGAGCAATACCTAAAAAATAACAGGTATATTGAAATACCCGATTCGACACATATTTTCTTTGTAAATATCAAAGGATTTAAAATAAAAGAAAGCTTATCACCGTTGAACTTCGAGAGAGAAAACATCTGGAATCTCATCATCAACAACCGCAAGCTGGAATTAATTCGTGAAATGGAAAAAGACGCCTACCAAGATGCACTACAAAAGAAAGAAATTGAAAATTGGATTAAGTAGTTTTTGCTTACTGCTTAGCAGCATGACTCTTGTTGCTCAACCACAAAATGAAATTGTAGTTGATAAAGTAGCGGCTGTGGTTGGAAATCATATCATCTTACTTTCAGACATAGAAACGCAGTACCAGCAATACCTAACGCAAACCACGTTAGGCGAAGCGGAATTAAAATGTCGGATCATTGACCAGCTGTTACTCAACAAACTTCTATTACATCAATCAGCGATTGACAGTATTGTGGTCACTGATGATCAAGTAGAACAAAAGATCAATCAGAATATGGCTTATTATATTTCACAGATTGGTTCTGCTGAGAAGCTAGAGAAGTATTATGGGAAGTCGATAGGACAATTAAAAGAAGAGTTTCGACCCATGATCAAGGATCAACTGTTGATTCAGCAAATGCAAAGCAAAGTGACCAGCAATGTAAATGCGAATCCTTCAGATGTCAAAACTTTCTTTGATAATATTCCTAAAGACAGTTTGCCACTCATCAATGCCGAGGTAGAATATACTCAAATTTTGAAAAATGTTCCAGTAGGTGAAGAAGAAAAAGCTAAAGCGAAGGAGCAAATCGCTATCCTCAGAAACCGAATATTAGCCGGCGAAGATTTTGGAACATTAGCCCTACTCTATTCGCAAGATAAAGAGAGCGCGAAACAAAATGGGGAATTAGGATTTGTAAATCGTGGAGACTTAGTTCCTGAATTTGAAGCGGCTGCTTTTAGGTTAAAAAATGTAGTGGATATTTCTCCAATTATAGAAACTCAATTTGGATTTCATATCGTTCAATTGATCGAAAGAAGAGGCGAAAAAATTAATGTGCGTCATATTCTAATTCCTGTAAAAGTGACCAATGACGACATCATTCGTTCACAAGCAGAGATGGACACGTTGGTGAGTAAACTTAAAAGCGGAGAAATTAAATTCTCGGAGGCCGCCGAAAAATATTCGGATGATAAGGATACAAAGCTGAACGGGGGATTAGTAGTAAATCCAGCAACAGGTTCTTCGCATTTTGAAGCCGACATGGTTGATCCGGTAATATTGTTTCAATTAGACAAAATGCAAGTGGGTGACTACTCAAATCCCATCTCTACTACCAGCAGAGAAGGTGGTCAAGGATTTAGAATTTTATTCCTTAAATCTAGATCAGAACCGCATCGATTAAATTTGAAAGATGACTACCAACGCTTGCAAGAATTAGCGCTTACTGACAAGCAAAATACAGTGTTGGAGCAATGGAGAAACAAAAAGAAATTAATAACGTATATACGTATTGGTGACGATTACAGCACTTGCCCTAGCGTAAAAGACTGGGTAGCCCAATAAATATTTTTATAAAATAAATATGAATCAAAAATATAATTCAGACGTCGAAGCCGTAGATGGTTTACGTGATGCCTATCAACAACTAAGAAATGAAATTGGAAAAGTTATCATCGGACAAGATCAGGTGGTGAAGGATTCGCTCATTTCCATTTTCAGTAATGGCCATTGTTTATTGGTTGGTGTTCCAGGATTGGCAAAAACATTATTGGTAAATACTATTGCTCAGGTGTTGGGATTGAGTTACAATCGAATTCAATTTACTCCTGATTTAATGCCAAGTGATATTATTGGAACCGAAATTTTAGATGAAAACAGACAATTTCGCTTTGTGAAAGGTCCTTTGTTTGCCAACATCATTCTAGCGGATGAGATTAACCGAACACCACCAAAAACACAAGCTGCCTTACTAGAAGCAATGCAAGAACGTGCGGTAACTGCAGCAGGTAATCGCTACGAATTACCGAAACCTTTCTTTGTATTGGCTACACAAAATCCAATTGAACAAGAAGGAACTTATCCATTACCTGAAGCACAATTAGACCGTTTCATGTTCAATGTGATGTTAGACTATCCAAGTTTAGAAGAAGAATTATTAGTTGTAAAAAACACAACGAGCAATTATAGTCCTACGCTTAGTAAAATTTTAACTGGAGAAGAAATTAGTTATTTCCAACAATTGATTCGTCGCATACCCGTTCCAGACAATGTAATGCAATATGCAGTTTCACTTTCTGCTAAAACACGTCCTAACACAGCCCACGCAGCACCCATAGCCAACGAATACTTAAATTGGGGAGCAGGTCCACGCGCATCACAATTCTTAGTGGTAGGCGCTAAATGCAATGCTGTATTGAACGGAAAATACTCTCCTGATATAGAAGATGTAAAAGCCATTGCTCCTGCTATTTTAAGACATCGTATTGTTAAAAATTTCAAAGCAGAAGCTGAAGGAATTAGTGTAGAGAAGATTATTGAAGAGTTGATAAAATAATTTGATCGTAAAACGGTACCTTTTATGTACTAATTATTGGACTACATAAAAAGTATAATTGGTAGTAAACTAATTTGTTTGATAAATTAGTAGAATCAACCGCAGCATCTAAAAAAGCAAAAAAAAGACAGTAGACTTTTTTGCAAAGCGGTATTCCGATCCCGACCAAAGGGTCGTAGCACAAATGTAATTTCCAATAACTGTGTGGGATAATTTAGCAGAATCATCAGTAGCCAATAAAAAATCTTTAATAATTCTAAATAAACGCATAATTGCATGTATTTTTACATTCCAATTTCGACTAAATTATGACAACAGAAAAAGTTCAACTTCTCATTATAGGTTCAGGTCCAGCAGGTTATACGGCAGCAATTTATGCAGCGCGAGCTGATTTAAAACCAGTGCTTTACCAAGGACTACAGCCGGGCGGACAATTAACCATTACCACTGAAGTTGAAAATTACCCAGGCTATCCAGAGGGAATTCAAGGTCCAGAAATGATGATGGATTTTGAAAAGCAAGCCAAACGATTTGGTACTGACATCCGTTTTGGATATGCCAGTTCGGTTGATTTTAGTGGAAAAACAAAGAAGGTGGTCATTGATGAAAACCATACGATCGAAGCGGATGCTGTTATCATAGCAACAGGAGCTAGCGCAAAATGGTTGGGATTAGAGTCAGAAAAAAAATTCAATGGTTTTGGAGTAAGTGCATGTGCGGTTTGTGATGGATTCTTTTTCCGCGGGCAAGATGTAGCCATTGTAGGTGCTGGAGATACGGCGGCTGAAGAAGCTTCTTACTTAGCCAAGCTTTGCAAAAAAGTTTATTTATTAGTTCGTAAATCGGAGATGCGCGCATCCAAAGCGATGCAACATCGTGTATTGAATACTCCAAATATTGAAGTAATGTTCAATCACGAAACCGTTGAGATTTTAGGAGACAAAGGAGTGAATGCTGTAAAAATAGTAAACAACATCACCCAAGAAGAAAAAATATTAGATGTTACTGGATTTTTTGTTGCCATTGGACACGATCCCAACACACAAATTTTTAAAGGGCAATTAGAGTTAGATGCGAACGGTTACATCATCACCAAGCCAGGCACAACATACACCAATGCAGAAGGTGTTTTTGCTGCAGGAGATGTCCAAGACCATGTATATCGTCAAGCGGTTACTGCAGCAGGCACAGGATGTATGGCCGCGTTGGATGCGGAGCGTTGGTTGGCGCATTAATTTGAAAATTTGAAAATGTGTTAATTTGAAGATGATTTAATTTGATCGCGAAGCCTCGCGATTTGAAAGTGAAGTTTAACTATAAGTCAATTTGATAGCGAAGAATCACTATGAATTATTTTCATTGCAATTCATCGCGATATGAAGATGGATTAATTTGATTGCTCACAGTATCAATTTGAATTGTTTTGATTTAATTTTCATAGCGAAGCCTCGCTATCAAATTGAAACATTTTCAAATCAAACATAGCCCATCACCTTATACATCAAAATTCCAATCCATTCATGCAATAGCAAATCCCATTG